>NZ_JBEOPQ010000003.1:0-189428 GCF_040310285.1 Pseudomonas sp. HY2-MNA-CIBAN-0224
AAGCTGGGATGGAGGCTTGAAAAAGCTGGGTAGTTTTTTTGAATAAAAACAATGGGTTATTTTATGTTTGATAAGAGCTGCCGCAGGCTGCGATCTTTTGACCTTTAACATCAAAAGATCGCAGCCTGCGGCAGCTCCTACGGGGTTATAGCGTTTGGTTTTAATGCTTGCCGGGGCTGAGCATGTTTTCCGGGCGTACCCACTCGTTGAATTCTTCGTCAGTCAGATAACCCAACTCCAGCGCCGCTTCGCGCAAGGTCAACCCTTCGGCATAGGCTTTTTTGGCGATTTGCGCCGATTTGTCGTAGCCGATATGGGGGTTGAGTGCAGTCACCAGCATCAGGCCGCGCTCCAGGTGTTCGGCCATTTTGCCCGCGTCCGGTTCAAGCCCGGTCACGCAGTGTTCATTGAAGTTGCTGCAACCGTCGGCCAGCAGTTTGATCGACTGCAACAGGTTGTGAATGATCACCGGCTTGTACACGTTGAGCTGCAAATGCCCCTGGCTGGCGGCAAAGCCAATCGCCACGTCATTGCCCAGCACCTGACAGGCGAGCATCGACAACGCTTCGCATTGGGTCGGGTTGACCTTGCCCGGCATGATCGAGCTGCCCGGTTCGTTGGCGGGCAGTTTGATTTCGGCCAGCCCTGCGCGTGGGCCGGAACCCAGCAGGCGGAAGTCATTGGCCAGTTTCATCAAGGTTACGGCCAGGGTTTTCAGGGCACCCGACAAGGTGGTCAGTGGCTCATGCCCGGCCAACGCGGCAAATTTATTGGGGGCGGTGACAAACGGCAGGCCCGACAGGGCGGCAAGTTCGGCGGCAATAGCTTCGGCAAAACCGTGTGGAGCATTCAGCCCGGTGCCCACGGCGGTGCCGCCCTGCGCCAGTTCGCAAACAGCCGGCAGGGCTGAGCGAATGGCTTTTTCTGCGTAATCGAGTTGCGCGATGTAAGCCGACAGCTCTTGGCCGAATGTAATGGGGGTCGCGTCCATCATGTGGGTGCGACCGGTTTTAACCAGTTTCATGTGGCGGGCCGACAACTCCGCCAGCCCGCCAGACAGTTCACTGATCGCCGGCAGCAGGTGCTCATGCACCGCCTTGGCCGCCGCAATGTGCATGGCCGTCGGGAAGCAGTCGTTGGAGCTTTGCGAGCGATTGACGTGGTCGTTGGGGTGCACCGGCGACTTGCCGCCGCGGCCTTTGCCGGCCAGTTCGTTGGCGCGCCCGGCAATCACTTCGTTGGCGTTCATGTTGCTTTGGGTGCCGCTGCCGGTTTGCCAGACTACCAAGGGGAATTGATCATCAAGCTGGCCGCCCAGCACTTCGTCGGCCGCCTGTTCGATCAGGCGCGCGATGTCGGCTGGCAAGTCGCCATTGCGGTCGTTGACGCGGGCCGCGGCTTTTTTGATCAGCACCAGGGCATGCAGCATGGCCAGCGGCATTTTTTCGTTGCCGATGGCAAAGTTGATCAGCGAGCGCTGAGTCTGAGCGCCCCAATAGGCCTCATCCGGTACGTTCACTTCACCCAGGCTGTCGGTTTCGATGCGGCTCATCAGGTCGTTTCTCCTAAAGGTTGATCAGTGAGCTTAGGCGCTCAATCGCCTGCAGGAGTTCAAACTTTAGTTTTAGTGGTTTTTGTCGGATTGTTGAGAACCGCTATCAGTCTCGGGGTTGAGTGACACACTTTGTTAGGCGCAGAATGGTGGCCCCTGGGGTACGACCTCGCTTGCTAGATAAAGGAAACTCGATGACTCGTCTTCGCGCCATCTGTACTGCAGTTGCTCTGGTATGCGCCAGCGGCCAGGTATTCGCCGATGCTGCCAGCCACGCTGCCAGTGCTGAAACGTTCCTCAAGCTGGCACACGCCGACAAACTGGGGACGCCGGTGTACATGCAAGTGCAGCAAATGTTTGCTCAACGCTTTGAACAAACCAAAGCGCCAGCCTCGAAAAAGGCCTTGCTGGAAACCTACCAGGCCAAAGCCAACACTGCCTTGGACCAAGCCATTGGCTGGGACAAGCTGAAGCCGGACATGGTCAAGCTGTACACCACCAACTTCAGTGAGTCCGAGCTTAATGACCTGGTGAAGTTCTACCAGTCGCCATTGGGCAAGAAAGTGCTGGAAAAAATGCCGCAACTGACTCAACAGTCTGCCCAGATGACTCAAGCCAAGCTGGAAAGCGCCGTGCCTGTGGTCAACAAGCTGTTGGAAGACATGACTGCCCAACTGGTACCGGCTGCACCGGCCCCGGCCAAAAAGAAGTAAGCGGAGTCTGAATGAGCATGCAACAACGTATTGAAACGACGCTGAGCGCGTTGCAACCCGAGCATTTGAGCGTGCTGGATGAGAGCCACATGCACAGCCGTGGGTTGCAGACTCACTTCAAGGCGGTGGTGGTCAGCGAGCAGTTCGACGGGCTCAACCGTGTCAAGCGTCACCAAAAGGTTTACGCCACCCTGGGTGACCTGATGGGTGAGTTCCATGCGTTGGCATTGCACACGTACACGCCTGAAGAGTGGGCGAAAATCGACGCAGCCCCGGCCTCGCCGACCTGCGCTGGCGGTGGGCACTAACACACGTTTTTGCTAGAATCCGCAACGCGCCGCTTAGTCGGCGCGTTTTTTTTGCATCCGGTTCACCCTTTGCGAGGGTAGCCACCTGGAGAGTTTCAAGATGACCGCGCCAATTGTTGTTGCTGCACTGTATAAATTCGTCACCCTGCAAGACTACGTTGAACTGCGTGAACCGTTGCTCAAGGCAATGGTGGATAACGGCATCAAAGGCACTTTGCTGATTGCCGAAGAAGGCATCAATGGCACCGTTTCCGGTAGCCGTGAAGGCATTGACGGCCTGCTGGCATGGCTCAAAAACGACCCGCGTATGGTCGATATTGACCACAAAGAATCCTACTGCGATGACCAGCCGTTCTACCGGACCAAGGTCAAGCTGAAAAAAGAGATCGTCACCCTCGGCGTTGAAGGCGTAGACCCGAATAAAAAAGTCGGTACCTATGTCGACCCCGAAAACTGGAACGCCTTGATCAGCGACCCAGAGGTGTTGCTGATTGACACCCGTAACGATTACGAAGTCTCGATTGGCACCTTTGAAGGCGCCATCGACCCTAAAACCACGAGCTTTCGTGAGTTCCCTGACTACATCAAAGCCAACTTCGACCCGGCTGTGCACAAAAAAGTCGCGATGTTCTGCACCGGCGGCATTCGCTGTGAAAAAGCGTCGAGCTACATGCTCAGTCAAGGGTTTGATGAGGTGTATCACCTCAAGGGCGGCATTCTGAAGTACCTCGAAGAGGTGCCGCAGGAAGAGTCCAAGTGGGAAGGTGACTGCTTTGTGTTTGATAACCGCGTGACCGTGCGTCACGATCTGAGCGAAGGTGAGTACGATCAGTGCCACGCCTGTCGCACGCCGATCAACGCTGCAGATCGTGAGTCCGAGCACTACCAGCCGGGTATCAGCTGCCCGCATTGCTGGGACAAGCTGAGCGAGAAAACCCGTCGCAGCGCGATTGATCGTCAAAAGCAGATTGAATTGGCCAAGGCCCGCAATCAGCCGCACCCGATTGGTCATAACTATCGTAAATCTGCCGAGGCCTGATATGTCTGCGCGCCTGCTCTATGTGATGGACCCGATGTGTTCATGGTGCTGGGGTTTTGCGCCCGTTGCGCAAGCCCTGATCGAGCAGGCGCAAGCTGCAGGTGTGGAACTGCACCTGGTGGTAGGCGGTTTGCGCACCGGCAACAGTGCGGCGCTTGAGCCTTCTACCCGGCGCTACATCCTTGAGCATTGGCAGGCCGTGGCTGACGCCACCGGGCAGCCTTTCAACTTTACGGGGGCCTTGCCCGAGGGTTTTGTCTACGACTGCGAGCCCGCTTGCCGGGCGATAGTGGCAGCACGCGGCCTGGCACCGGCGTGTGCCTGGGCCTTGCTCAAGCTTATCCAGCACGCGTTTTACGCTGAAGGCCGGGATGTCACGCAAAGCAGTGTTTTGGTTGAGTTGGCCGAGCAGGCCGGGTTGCCAAGGGCTGAGTTTGCGGCGGCCTTCGACAGCGTCGAGCAACAGGCCGCGACGGCTGCGGACTTTACGTGGGTACAGGACTTGGGCATCGCCGGGTTCCCGACGTTGCTGGCCGAGCGTAATGGCCAATTGGCCTTGTTAACAAATGGCTATCAACCGCTTGAACCGTTGTCTGATTTGCTGGGCCGTTGGCTGGGTCGTGCAGCGAGTGCTTGATCCCAGCGCTAAACCGTCTACTGCCCGCACGCCAGACCGGCTGGGCTGGGCTGACATTCGCCGTCTGGCCCTGCGGCATAAAAAAGCCCTGTGGATTGCCAACGGTGTGGCTGTGCTGGCCACGCTGTGCAGTGTGCCGATTCCGTTGCTGCTGCCGCTGTTGGTGGACGAAGTGCTGCTGGGGCATGGCGACGCGGCCCTGAAAGTCATGAACCACTGGCTGCCAGTCGCCTGGCAGAGTTCGGTGGGCTACATCGGCCTGATGCTGGTGGTGACGTTGCTGCTGCGCGTTGGCGCATTGCTGTTTAACGTCCTGCAATCGCGGCTGTTTTCACGGCTGGCCAAAGACATCGTGTTCCGTATCCGGGTGCGCTTGATTGAGCGCTTGAAGCGCATCTCGCTGGCGGAGTACGAGAGCCTGGGCAGCGGCACGGTGACCACGCATTTAGTCACCGACCTCGATACCCTCGACAAGTTTGTCGGCGAAACCCTCAGCCGGTTTTTGGTGGCCATGCTCACCCTGATCGGCACCTCGGCGATTCTGCTGTGGATGAACTGGCAGTTGGCGCTGTTGATCCTGTTGTTTAACCCGTTGGTGATCTACGCCACGGTGCAACTGGGCAAACGCGTCAAACATTTGAAAAAGCTCGAAAATGACAGTACCGGGCGTTTCACCCAGGCGCTGACCGAAACCCTGGATTCAATCCAGGAAGTGCGAGCGGGCAACCGTCAGGGCTTTTTCCTCGGTCGCTTACAGCAGCGTGCCCGTGAAGTCAGGGATTTTGCTGCGAACTCGCAGTGGAAAACCGACGCCTCGAACCGGGCCAGCGGGTTGTTATTCCAGTTCGGCATCGATATTTTTCGCGCGGCCGCCATGTTGACGGTGCTGTTCTCTGACCTGTCGATCGGGCAAATGCTGGCGGTATTCAGTTACCTCTGGTTCATGATCGGCCCGGTCGAACAGTTGCTGAACCTGCAATACGCTTTTTACGCGGCGGACGGCGCGGTGACACGCATCAACCAGCTGCTGGCGCGTGAGGATGAACCTCACTATCCGGGCGGCGTTGATCCGTTTGCCGGGCGTGAAACAGTTGGCATCGATATCCGCGACCTGAGCTTCAGCTACGGCGAAGAACGGGTACTGGACACGCTTAACCTGAGCATCGCTCCTGGCGAGAAAGTGGCGATTGTTGGCACCAGCGGCGGCGGTAAAAGCACCTTGGTGCAATTGCTGCTGGGGCTGTACACGCCACAGTCCGGAAGCATTTCGTTTGGCGGTGTGCGCCAGTCGGATATTGGCCTGGAGGCTATTCGCGAGCATGTGGCGGTGGTGTTGCAGCATCCGGCGCTGTTCAACGACACGGTGCGCGCCAACCTGACCATGGGCCGTGAGCGCACGGACGAAGCCTGCTGGCGCGCACTGGAAATCGCTCAGTTGGATGGCACCATCATGACCTTGCCGCAAGGTCTGGACAGTATCGTTGGGCGTTCCGGGGTGCGTTTGTCGGGTGGTCAGCGCCAGCGCCTGGCGATAGCGCGCATGGTCCTGGCCGAGCCCCGTGTGGTGATTCTCGACGAGGCCACCAGCGCACTGGACGCGGCCACTGAATACAACTTGCACCACGCGCTAGGCGCCTTTTTGAGCGGGCGCACGACGCTGATCATCGCGCACAGGCTGTCTGCGGTTAAACAGGCAGACCGGGTGCTGGTGTTTGACGGTGGCAGCATTGCCGAAGACGGCGAGCATCACCAGTTGATCGCCGAGGGCGGCCTTTACGCGCAGTTGTATGGCCACTTGCAGCAAAGTTGAGGGCGCAGCGTATTTGCCCTTAATGTGTTTTTTGAGGGCTAGTTAGCACTCTGAGGTATCCCAAATGTCGGTTGTTGGCCTAGTCTCAGTTCTTTGAGGCTTTTCCTCTGGTTTTCATCTGACTGCGTGATGCAAAGGGAACTCATGAAGCCAAAACGTACGCTCGGGACGCCCCACCTGCTCGGGATTGTCTGGCCCTTTATTGCGGTTGTACTGTTTCAGGTTTTATTGGGCTGCATGAGTCTCTACATGCTTTCGGCCGTAAGGGGCTATGTCGCAGGCGAGAGCTTGTGGTCCAAGGGTCAGAAAGACGCCATCTATTTCTTGAGCTTGTACGCGGACAATCGCGACCCCGCGACGTATGCGCAGTATCAGCAAGCCATTCGCGTGCCTCAGGGCGGCCATAAACTGCGGGTGGCCCTGGACCAGCCTGAGCCGGATATGCAGGCCGCACGCGAAGGCATTCTGCAAGGCGGCAATCGCCCCGAAGACGTCTACGGGCTGATCTGGCTTTATCAAAACTTCCGACATTTCAGCTACCTGGAAAAAGCCATCGCGAAATGGAGCGTGGGCGATGAGTATCTGGACAAGCTCGATAATCTGGCGCAAGAGATACACCGCCAGGTCAGCACGAATCAGGTGTCAGAGGCCGATGTCGCGCAATGGCGCGCGCAGATTTATGCCATCAACGACGCGGTGACCCCCGCAGCCAAGGCGTTCAGCGATGCGTTGGGTGAGGCCTCGCGGTTTATTTTGAAGTTGCTGGTGGCGGTCAACCTGGCGGTAGCGCTAGGGCTGATTTGCCTCGCCTTGATGCGTACCCACAAAATTCTGGTTCAGAGCCGTGTCTTTGCTCAAGCGCTACAGCTTGAGAAAGAGCGGGCGCAAATCACTCTGGAATCCATTGGTGATGGCGTCATCAGTACCGATGTTGATGGCGCCATCACGTACATGAACCCGGCTGCCGAGCGCTTGACTCACTGGCAGTCTGAACAGGCCCGGGGCGTACCTCTGGGGGCGCTGTTCAAAATCCTGGATGACAACAGGCCGGATGAAGGCTTCAAGCTGATTGATCATGTGCTCAGCGGTCAGTTAGGCAGCAACAATGAGAACTCCAGGTTTATCCAGCGTATGGATGGCAGTACCGTGGCGGTCACCCTGTCCGGCGCGCCGATCTTGCATGCGGGCAAACTCAGCGGCGCGGTGTTGGTGCTGCATGACATGACCCAGGAGCGGCAGTACATCGCCAATCTGTCCTGGCAGGCCACCCATGATGCGCTCACCGGGCTGGCCAACCGCCGTGAGTTTGAATACCGCCTGGAACTGGTGCTGCAAAACCTGGCGCGGCAACAAGGTCGGCATGCGCTGATGTTTTTGGATCTCGACCAATTCAAGCTGGTGAATGACACCTGCGGTCACGCGGCGGGTGACGAGCTTCTGCGCCATATTTGTGCGCTGCTGCAATCCGGTTTACGTGAGGGCGATACCCTGGCGCGGCTGGGCGGAGATGAATTCGGCATCTTGCTGGAAAACTGCCCGGCCGATGTGGCTGAGAAAATTGCCGAGGGGTTGCGCCATGCAGTGCAGAGTCTGCACTTCGCCTGGAAGGGGCGTCCGTTCCTCAACACCATCAGTATTGGCCTGGTGCATATTCACGAACTCCCGATCACGCTGGAAGGCTGTATGCGAGCTGCCGACATGGCCTGTTACATGGCCAAGGAGAAAGGCCGGAACCGGGTGCAGGTGTATCACGAGGACGACTCCGAACTGTCCATGCGCTTCGGTGAAATGAACTGGGTGCAGCGCCTGCATGTGGCGCTGGAAGAAAACCGCTTTTGCCTCTACTCCCAGGCAATCGTTCCGTTGGGGCATGTGGAGGAGCACAGCGGTCACATTGAGATTCTTTTGCGTCTGCAGGATGAAAATGAACGAGTGATCATGCCTGACCATTTCATCCCGGCCGCCGAACGTTATGGCTTGATGCCATCGATTGACCGCTGGGTGGTCGAGAATGTGTTCAAGATCATTTCCGAATGCACGGCTCAGCACCCCGGGCGACCAATGGAAATGTGTGCGATTAACTTGTCGGGCACAACCATTGGTGATGATGAGTTTCTGGCGTTCTTGCACGAACAGTTTGAATGCTATGGCGTTTCGCCCGGGCAAATCTGCTTTGAGATCACTGAAACCAGCGCCATCGCCAATCTGGGCAGCGCCATTCGCTTTATCAATGACCTGAAGGCGCTGGGGTGCCGTTTCTCGCTGGATGACTTCTGCGCGGGAATGTCTTCGTTTGCTTATCTAAAGCACCTGCCGGTGGACTTTTTGAAGATTGATGGCAGTTTCGTCAGAGACATGCTGGATGATCCGATTAATCGGGCTATGGTAGAAGTGATTAATCACATTGGGCACGTAATGGGTAAGCGTACGATTGCAGAGTTCGTTGAGTCTTCGCACATTGAGCAGGCTTTGGTCGAGATCGGTGTCGATTATGCGCAGGGATATGCAGTTGAACGTCCTCACGTGCTGACGTGTGACAGTTTGTGGTGCCGGCCCAAACGTCCCGCGCCGTTGGCCTTGAAGTCGCCTGGCACGTTGCGTTAAGCATTTCCGGATTTGCAAAACCAGCGTGTCATAAGGAGCCTGATAGTGACCGAGACCTATAACCGAACTGGCCCTCTAATGGAGGCGACCAGCTACCCCGAGTGGGCTCAGCAATTGATCCGCGACTGCAGCGAGAGCAAACGCCGGGTTGTTGAACACGAAATTTACCGACGCATGCGCGACAACACCCTCAGCGAAAAGACCATGCGTATTTTCCTGATCGGCGGCTGGCCGGTTGTCGAGCAGTTTTCGTTGTACATGGGTCATAACCTGGGCAAAACCCGTTATGGGCGCCATCCGGGTGAGGACATGGCGCGGCGCTGGCTTATCCGCAACATTCGTGTCGAGCTTAACCATGCCGACTATTGGGTGCATTGGGCGCGTGCACACGGTGTAAGCCTTGAAGACATGAACGCGCAGGACATACCGGCAGAGTTTCAGGCGCTCAACGACTGGTGCTGGCACAGCTGTGCAACCGACTCGTTGGCCGTGGCGATGGCCGCCACCAACTACGCCATCGAGGGCGCAGTCGGTGAATGGGCAGCTGTGGTGTGCTCAAAAAGCATCTATGAAGAGTCGTTTCCACAAGAGGGGCGCAAGCGCTCCATGAAATGGCTGAAGATGCACGCGCAGTATGACGATGAGCACCCTTGGGAAGCGCTGGAGATCATTTGCACGCTGGCGGGGTTGAACCCTTCAGAAGAGCTGAAAACCGAGTTGCGTAAAGCGATTTGCAAGAGCTATGACTACAAGTATCTGTTTTTGCAGAGCTGCTTGCAGTTTGAGGGGGCGCCGGTAGTGCGTGCGCGGCGCGAGCTGGTCGAGTCCTGATTGTCGGGAGATGACGACCTGAAGGGTTAAAAAAACCGGAGGCTGCATGGGCAGGCTCCGGTTTTTTTATGGGTTTTTACTGTGCGTTGAACGCCTGCCCATTGACCCCGGTGCTGTCCGGGCCCATCAGGTACAGGTAAACCGGCATGATGGCTTGCGGCTCAGGGTTGTTCTGCGGGTTTTCTGCGGGGTAGGCCTGCGCACGCATGCTGGTGCGGGTTGCACCCGGGTTGATGCTGTTGGAGCGCACCGTCGAGACGTTTTCAACTTCGTCGGCGAGGGTTTGCATCAGGCCTTCGGTGGCGAACTTGGACACGCCATAAGCGCCCCAGTAGGCGCGGCCTTTACGGCCAACGCTGCTGGAGGTGAAGATCACCGAGGCGTCTTGTGACAGTTTGAGCAACGGAAGCAGTGTGCTGGTCAGCATAAACATGGCGTTTACGTTGATGTGCATCACGCGCATGAAGTTCTCGCCACTCAGTTGCTCCAGCGGCGTGCGCGGGCCGATGATCGAGGCGTTGTGCAGGAGCCCGTCCAGGCGCCCGAACTCGCTTTCAATCATGGCCGCCAGTTCGTCGTACTGATGCGGCAGGGCGGTTTCGAGGTTGAACGGGATAACTGCCGGTTTGGCGTGTCCGGCGGCTTCAATGTCGTCGTAGACCTGGCTCAGGTTGGCTTCTGTCTTGCCGAGCAGCAACACGGTCGCTCCGTGGGCCGCATAGGTTTTGGCGGCGGCTGCGCCAATACCACGACCGGCCCCCGTGACCAGGATGATGCGGCCCTGAAGCAGGTCGGGGCGGGCGGTGTAATCAAACATAAAGCACCTCAACAAAAAGCAGGAAGCATGTGCAGCGCCTGGGTGTTAGCAACTGCACATCGCGTTATCCAGAACTTTGCGCAATTCGGCCGGATGGTCGACCACCACGTCAGCGCCCCAATGGTCAGGGTTGTCGTTGGGGTGGATATAGCCATAACGCACGGCGGCTGTTTTGGTCCCGGCATCGCGGCCAGACTCGATGTCACGCAGGTCGTCGCCGACAAACAGTACGCTGGCCGGGTCCAGGTCGAGCATCTTGCAGGCCAGGATAAGCGGCTCAGGGTCGGGCTTGCTGCGGGTGACGTGATCGGGGCAGATCAGCAGGGCGGAACGCTCGGCCAGCCCAAGCTGTTGCATGATTGGCTCGGCGAAGCGTACGGGCTTGTTGGTGACAACGCCCCATACCAAATGAGCCTTTTCGATGTCGGCCAACAGTTCGGCCATGCCGTCAAACAGCTTGCTGTGGACCGCACAGTCACGTTGATAGCGCTCAAGGAACTCAAGGCGCAGGGCCTCGAAGTTGTCTGCTTCAGGGCTGATGCCGAACGTCGCGGCAACCATCGCCTTGGCACCGCCGGAAATTTCATCGCGAATCAGTTTGTCGGCCACGGGCGGCAGGTCACGGTCTGCGCGCATGGCCTGGCAGATGGCGATAAAGTCCGGCGCGGTGTCGAGCAGGGTGCCGTCCATGTCAAAAAGAACTGCTCTTAAACGCATGTATTACTCCTCGCGAAGGGTCTGGATCATGTAGTTGACGTCTACATCGTTGGCCAGTTTGTAGTGCTTGGTCAGCGGGTTGTAGGTCAGGCCGATGATGTCCTTGACGCTCAGGCCTGCCTGGCGGCTCCAGGCGCCCAGCTCGGAAGGGCGAATGAACTTCTTGAAGTCGTGGGTCCCGCGTGGCATCAGCTTGAGCACATATTCGGCGCCGATAATCGCGAACAGGTAGGACTTGGGGTTGCGGTTGATGGTCGAGAAGAACACTTGGCCGCCCGGTTTGACCATCTGGTAGCAGGCGCGGATGACTGACGCTGGATCTGGCACGTGCTCGAGCATTTCTAGGCAGGTGACGACGTCGAACTGGCCCGGCATTTCGAGCGCCAGTTCTTCGGCAGTGATTTGACGGTACTCAACGTTGACGCCGGACTCGAGCTGGTGCAGTTGCGCGACAGCGAGGGGGGCTTCGCCCATGTCGATACCGGTGACAGTCGCCCCGCGCTGAGCCATGGACTCGCTGAGGATGCCGCCGCCGCAGCCTACATCGAGGACCTTTTTGCCGGCCAGGTGAACGCGCTCGTCAATCCAGTTGACCCGCAGCGGGTTGATGTCGTGCAGCGGCTTGAACTCGCTTTCGCGGTCCCACCAGCGATGGGCAAGCGCCTCGAATTTGGCGATCTCGGCGTGGTCGACGTTGCTCATGGGTAAATCCTCTAAAGCTAAAAAACCGGGTAAAACTCAGGGCCGTGGCCCTGAGGCTTGGAATCAATGAGTATGGCTGTTTATACGCTCGCCCCAGGCTTTGGCAGTGGCGCACAGTTGTTGCTCGTCCAGGCGCGTCAGTTGGCCGTTATCCAGCAGTTGCTTGCCGGCGACCCATACATGTTTCACGCAATCGCGCCCAGTGGCGTAGATCAGCTGCGAGACGGGGTCATAGACCGGCTGCTGGGCAAGGCCGCTCAGATCGAATGCCACCAGATCAGCCGCTTTGCCGACTTCGATCGAGCCGATTTCGCTCTCCTGGCCCAAGGCGCGAGCGCCGTTGAGCGTTGCCATACGCAGTGCGCGGTGAGCGTCCAGTGCCGTGGCCAAGCCTGATACGGCTTTGGCCAGCAGGGCAGCTGTGCGGGTTTCACCGAGCAAATCGAGGTCATTATTGCTGGCAGCCCCGTCGGTGCCAACCGCGACATTGACGCCGGCTTGCCACAAGCGCTCAACCGGGCAGAAACCGCTGGCCAATTTGAGGTTGGATTCAGGGCAATGGATCACGCTGGAGTTGCTTTCTACCAGAAGGCTGAGGTCTTCATCGTTGATTTGAGTCATGTGCACGGCCTGAAAGCGCGGGCCCAGCAAGCCCAGGCGGGCAAGGCGGGCCATCGGGCGTTCGGCATTGTGCTCGACGGCCTGGTGCACTTCGAAGGCGGTCTCATGCACGTGCATCTGTACGGCAGCATCGAGTTCGTCGGCAATTACCCGGACTTTCTCGAGGTTTTCGTCACCGACGGTATACGGCGCGTGCGGGCCGAACGCGATTTTGATGCGCGGGTGGTATTTCAGGTCGCCAAACAGTTCTACCGCCTGGCGCAGGGATTCGTCTGCGGTGCTGGCGCCCGGAATCGGGAAGTCCAGAATGGGGAAGGCAATTTGTGCGCGGATACCGCTGTTGTGCACGCGCTCGCTGGCCACCTTGGGGAAGAAATACATGTCACTGAAGCAGGTAATGCCGCCTTTGATCTGCTCGGCTATGGCCAGGTCGGTGCCGTCGCGAACGAACGCCTCATCGACCCACTTGGCTTCGGCCGGCCAGATATGGTTTTCCAGCCAGGTCATCAGGGGCAGGTCATCGGCCATGCCGCGGAACAACGTCATTGCTGCATGACCGTGAGCGTTGATCAACCCCGGGCTGAGCAGCATTTCGGGGAGTTCGCGGGTTTCAATGGCGGTGTGTTTTTCGGCGAGGTGGCGTGGCCCCATGAATATAATGCGTCCGTCCTGGATGCCCACAGCGTGGTCCTTGAGTACGACCCCGGCGGGTTCAACAGGTACGAGCCAGGTGGGGAGCAGCAATAAGTCGAAGGTCAAGGGCTGGGTTGGCATCAAAAACGACTTCCGGTGCATTATAAAAAGGACGCGAAGTATACCCGAGCGTCTTGGGGGCGGGCTCGCTATAATCGGCGGTTTTGTATCAGGGTGATAGGGGAAGTCATGCGCGATCGACTGTTGGCCGCTGAAAAGGTAAAGGCCATTGATTGGCAGGGTGAAGCCCTGCATCTGCTGGATCAGCGCATTTTGCCTTTTGAAGAGAACTGGCTGGCCTATACCGACGCTGACGGGGTTGCCCAGGCCATTCGTGACATGGTGGTGCGTGGCGCCCCGGCGATTGGTATTGCGGCGGCTTATGGCGTGGTGCTGGCGGCGCGTGATCGCAAGGCGGCAGGCGGTGACTGGGTAGCGGCGCTGGAGCAGGATTTTTCCCTGCTGGCGAACTCGCGACCGACCGCAGTGAACCTGTTTTGGGCGCTTAATCGCATGCGCGACCGTCTGGAGCGCTGCAAAGACAACCCCGATGCGCTGCAGGCGCTGGAAGACGAAGCCGTCGCGATCCATGAGAGCGACCGCGAGGCCAATCTGACAATGGCGCAGTTGGGTGTCGATGTGATTCGTCGCCATCAGGGCAATGCTCAGACCGTATTGACCCATTGCAACACCGGAGCGCTGGCAACCGGCGGCTTTGGCACGGCACTGGGGGTGATTCGCGGCGCATGGATCGAGGGCATGATCGAGCAGGTGTATGCCGATGAAACCCGGCCGTGGCTGCAAGGCTCGCGCCTGACTGCCTGGGAACTGGCCAACGAAGGGATCCCGGTGATTTTGAACGTGGACTCGGCCGCAGCCCACATCATGAAAACCAAGGGCGTGACCTGGGTGATTGTCGGCGCTGACCGTATTACCGCCAATGGTGACGTGGCAAACAAGATTGGCACCTATCAGTTGGCGGTCAACGCCATGCACCACGGTGTGCGCTTTATGGTGGTTGCGCCGAGTTCAACCATCGACATGGACTTGGCCAGCGGCGAAGACATCCCGATTGAAGAGCGTAACGGCAGTGAATTGCTGGAAGTGGGCGGCAAGCGTGTCGGCGCGGACGTTCAGGCGTTCAATCCGGTGTTTGACGTAACCCCGGCAGACCTGATTGACGTGATCGTGACCGAGAAGGGTATTGTTGAGCGCCCGGACGCTGCCAAAATGGCGCAATTGATGTGCCGCAAGCGGTTGCATTGATGCGCTGACGCGGGCTCCATCCCTTGTTGCCAGATGATACAAGCGAAGGCTTGCGGCGCGTGTCGCAGCCTTCGGTACTCGCTAAAAACCTGGGTGGCAGGGCGCCTCAAGTGGGCTCAGAGTCCCTCTGGACACGCTCAAGCCTGCAATCGGTCCAATTACTATGCTCCATGCGCATCTGGGGGATAGGTGCGTGGCGGCGATTGTGATAACATCCGGCGGTTTCCGGGGTGCCCTGCAAGGGTTGCCCTTACTGCGCAAATCCGTAGGTTAACTCGTTGATTTGTCGTAAGTCGTTGCGTGGCACGTGGCCAGCGGCGGCGAGCTTCGTTCGTCCCGAATGGATGTGGCGAAGTTTCACCCGAAAAAGGAATCAGGCTTCTCATGGGCGAACTGGCCAAAGAAATCCTCCCGGTCAATATCGAAGACGAGCTGAAACAGTCCTACCTCGACTACGCAATGAGCGTAATTGTCGGCCGGGCACTGCCTGATGCGCGCGATGGCTTGAAGCCCGTGCACCGGCGTGTGCTGTTTGCGATGAGCGAACTGAGTAACGACTGGAACAAGCCGTACAAGAAATCTGCCCGTGTGGTCGGTGACGTTATCGGTAAGTATCACCCGCATGGTGATACGGCCGTTTACGACACCATCGTTCGAATGGCTCAGCCATTCTCCCTGCGCTACCTGCTGGTAGATGGTCAGGGTAACTTCGGTTCGGTTGACGGCGACAACGCTGCTGCCATGCGATACACCGAAGTGCGCATGACCAAGTTGGCTCACGAACTGCTGGCCGACTTGCACAAAGAAACCGTGGATTGGGTGCCGAACTATGACGGTACGGAACTGATCCCGGCGGTCATGCCAACGCGTATTCCCAACTTGTTGGTCAACGGCTCCAGCGGTATTGCTGTGGGCATGGCCACCAACATCCCGCCGCACAACCTGGGCGAAGTCATTGATGGCTGCCTGGCCTTGATCGATAACCCGGAGTTGAGCGTCGACGAACTGATGCAGTTCATCCCGGGCCCGGATTTTCCAACGGCGGCCATCATCAACGGCCGTGCCGGCATCATCGAAGCCTATCGCACTGGCCGTGGCCGCATTTACATGCGTGCCCGTTCGGTTATCGAAGACATCGACAAGGTCGGCGGCCGCCAGCAGATCGTGATCACCGAGCTGCCTTACCAGTTGAACAAGGCGCGTCTGATCGAGAAGATCGCTGAGCTGGTTAAAGAGAAGAAACTCGAAGGCATCACCGAGCTGCGTGATGAGTCCGACAAAGACGGCATGCGTGTTGTGATCGAACTGCGTCGCGGTGAAGTGCCGGAGGTTATTCTCAATAACCTCTATGCACAGACCCAGCTGCAAAGCGTGTTCGGGATCAACATTGTTGCCCTGATCGACGGTCGTCCGCGCATCCTGAACCTCAAGGACCTGCTTGAAGCGTTCGTGCGTCACCGCCGTGAAGTGGTGACCCGTCGTACCGTCTTCGAGCTGCGTAAAGCCCGTGAACGTGGCCATATTCTTGAAGGTCAGGCCGTTGCCCTGTCTAACATCGATCCGGTGATTGCGCTGATCAAAGCGTCTCCTACGCCATCTGAAGCCAAGGAAGCGCTGATCAGCACCCCTTGGGAGTCGACGGCGGTAGTGGCGATGGTTGAACGTGCCGGTGCCGATTCGTGCCGCCCTGAAAACCTTGACCCGCAATATGGTCTGCGCGACGGCAAGTACTTCCTGTCGCCAGAACAGGCTCAGGCCATTCTTGAATTGCGCCTGCACCGCTTGACCGGTCTTGAGCACGAGAAGCTGCTGGCTGAGTACCAAGAGATTCTGAACCAGATCGGCGAGCTGATCCGCATCCTCAACAGCGCTGTGCGCTTGATGGAAGTGATCCGCGAAGAGCTGGAAGTCATTCGTGCGGAATACGGCGACGTGCGCCGTACCGAAATTCTGGATCATCGTCTCGACCTGACACTGGGCGACATGATTCCGGAAGAAGAGCGCGTTGTGACCATCTCCCACGGTGGCTATGCCAAGACCCAGCCGTTGGCTGCGTACCAGGCTCAGCGTCGTGGCGGTAAAGGCAAGTCGGCCACTGGCGTGAAAGATGAGGACTACATTGCTCACCTGCTGGTAGCCAACAGCCACACCACGCTGTTGCTGTTCTCCAGCAAGGGCAAGGTGTACTGGCTCAAGACTTACGAAATTCCAGAAGCGTCCCGTGCCGCGCGCGGTCGTCCGCTGGTCAACCTGCTGCCGCTGGATGAGGGTGAATACATCACCACCATGTTGCCGGTCGAGGAATACACCGAAGGTCATTTCATCTTCATGGCTACCGCTAACGGCACCGTGAAGAAGACCCCGCTGGAATCTTTCAGCCGTCAACGCAGCGTGGGGCTGATCGCCCTGGAGCTGGACGAAGGCGACGTACTGATCAGCGCTGCTATCACTGATGGCGAGCGCGAAGTCATGCTGTTCTCCGACGGTGGCAAAGTGACTCGCTTTAAAGAGTCCGACGTACGTGCGATGGGCCGTACGGCCCGTGGTGTTCGCGGCATGCGTCTGCCAGAAGGTCAAAAGCTGATCTCGATGCTGATCCCGGAAGAAGGCAGCCAGATCCTTACGGCGTCCGAGCGTGGCTACGGCAAGCGTACGGCGATCAGCGAGTTCCCTGAGTACAAGCGTGGCGGTCAGGGCGTAATTGCCATGGTCAGCAACGAGCGTAACGGTCGTCTGGTTGGCGCTGTCCAGGTTCAGGATGGCGAAGAAATCATGCTGATTTCTGACCAGGGTACGTTGGTGCGTACGCGTGTTGACGAAGTGTCGAGCCTGGGTCGTAACACTCAGGGCGTGACCTTGATCAAACTGGCCAGCGATGAAACGCTGGTCGGGCTTGAGCGGGTACAGGAGCCTTCGGAAGTGGAAGGCGAAGAACTCGACGATGACGTTGAACTCGAGGGCGAGGCCATCCAGGATGGCGTTGACGACGAGCAGCCGCTAGAGGCTGGCGCTGACGAAGAAGAACCGCAGGAATAAGCGGACACACAGGGGGCGGATGAAGATTCGCCCCCTTGTTGTATGTGTTGGGGCTGCAACGTGTAGCGAAGCACTGATTTTTTTGAGCCGCCAGGCCGGTGTGCACAGAACAGATTGGCGCTTTGCCATGCGGTGCAGCTCTTGTTGATTTATTGCATGACCCACCAAATCAGAGCGAGAGTGGATGTGAGCAAACGAGCCTATAACTTCTGCGCAGGTCCTGCTGCGCTTCCTGAAGCCGTCCTGTTGCGTGCCCAGTCTGAGCTGCTCGACTGGCATGGCAAGGGCCTCTCGGTTATGGAAATGAGCCATCGCAGCGATGAGTTCGTGTCCATTGCAACCAAGGCTGAGCAGGATCTGCGCGACCTGCTGTCTATTCCCTCGAACTATAAAGTCCTGTTTCTGCAAGGCGGCGCAAGCCAGCAATTTGCCCAGATCCCGTTGAATCTGCTGCCTGAAAATGGCTCGGCGGATTACATCGACACCGGCATCTGGTCGCAAAAAGCCATCGAAGAAGCTGCACGCTATGGCCACATCAACGTGGCTGCCAGCGCCAAGAACTACGATTACTTTGCGATTCCTGGCCAGAACGAGTGGAACCTCTCCAAAGACGCGGCCTATGTTCACTATGCGCCGAACGAAACCATCGGCGGCCTGGAGTTTGACTGGATTCCGCAAACCGGCGACGTTCCGCTGGTTGCCGATATGTCCTCGGACATCCTGTCGCGCCCAGTCGACGTTTCCCGTTTCGGCATGATCTACGCTGGCGCACAGAAGAACATTGGCCCAAGCGGTATCGTGGTGAACATCATCCGCGAAGACCTGCTGGGGCGTGCACGCTCGTTCTGCCCGACCATGCTCGATTACAAGGTCGCCGCCGACAATGGCTCGATGTACAACACCCCGCCAACGCTGGCCTGGTACTTGTCTGGCCTGGTGTTTGAGTGGCTGAAAGAGCAGGGTGGCGTTGAAGCCATCGGCAAGCTCAATGAAGTTAAAAAGCGCACCTTGTATGACTTCATCGATGCCAGCGGCTTGTACAGCAACCCGATCAACAAGACTGACCGCTCGTGGATGAACGTGCCGTTCCGTCTGGCTGACGACCGTCTCGACAAGCCATTCCTGGCGGGTGCTGAGGCTCGCGGCCTGTTGAACCTCAAAGGCCACCGCTCGGTAGGCGGCATGCGCGCGTCGATCTATAACGCCGTGGACATCCACGCAGTGAATGCGCTGGTGGCTTACATGGCAGAGTTCGAGAAGGAACACGGCTAATGTCCGAGCAAGAACTCAAGGCCTTGCGCCTGCGTATCGACAGCCTGGACGAAAAGGTTCTGGAGCTGATCAGTGAGCGTGCCCGCTGCGCTCAGGAAGTGGCGCGGGTCAAGATGGCGTCGCTGGCTGAAGGCGAAGTGCCGGTCTTTTACCGGCCTGAGCGTGAAGCTCAGGTGCTTAAGCGTGTGATGGAGCGCAACAAGGGGCCGCTAGGCAACGAAGAGATGGCGCGGTTGTTCCGCGAAATCATGTCTTCTTGCCTGGCGCTGGAGCAGCCGCTGAAAGTGGCTTATCTAGGCCCTGAAGGCACCTTTACCCAAGCTGCGGCCATGAAACACTTTGGCCACGCGGTCATCAGCAAGCCGATGGCTGCGATTGATGAAGTGTTCCGTGAAGTGGCGGCCGGTGCGGTGAACTTTGGTGTGGTGCCGGTAGAGAACTCTACCGAAGGCGCTGTTAACCACACGCTGGACAGCTTTCTTGAGCACGACATGGTGATCTGCGGCGAAGTTGAGCTGCGTATCCACCACCATTTGCTGGTGGGCGAAAACACCAAGACTGACAGCATCAGCCGTATCTACTCGCATGCCCAGTCGTTGGCCCAGTGCCGCAAGTGGCTGGACGCGCACTACCCGAACGTTGAGCGGATTGCCGTGTCGAGCAATGCCGAAGCGGCCAAGCGGGTTAAAGGCGAGTGGAACTCCGCAGCGATTGCTGGCGACATGGCAGCAGGCCTGTACGGTCTGACCCGTCTGGCTGAAAAAATCGAAGATCGCCCGGATAACTCCACGCGTTTCTTGATGATTGGCAACCAGGAAGTGCCGCCGACCGGGGACGACAAAACCTCGATTATCGTGTCGATGAGCAACCGTCCGGGTGCGCTGCATGAGTTGTTGGTGCCATTCCATGAAAACGGCATCGACCTCACGCGCATTGAGACGCGTCCTTCGCGCAGCGGCAAGTGGACCTATGTGTTCTTCATTGATTTTGCAGGCCACCACCGCGACCCGTTGGTCAAAAGTGTGCTGGAGCAGATCAGTCAGGAAGCCGTAGCGCTCAAAGTGCTCGGCTCCTATCCGAAAGCGGTTCTCTGAGGCGGTTTACATGAGCGGTGATTTCCTCGCCCTGGCACAGCCGGGCGTGCAGCAACTTTCGCCATACGTCCCGGGCAAGCCTGTGGACGAGCTGGCGCGTGAGCTGGATATTGATCCGGCGACCATCGTCAAACTGGCCAGCAACGAAAACCCTTTGGGTGCAAGCCCCAAGGCGCTGGCGGCCATTCGTGAAGAACTGGCTGAGTTGACGCGTTATCCAGACGGCAACGGTTTCGCCCTGAAAACCTTGCTGGTCGAGCAAACTGGCGTGCAACTGAATCAAGTGACGCTGGGCAATGGTTCTAACGACATTCTGGAGCTGGTTGCGCGTGCGTACCTGGCGCCAGGCTTGAATGCCGTGTTCAGCGAGCATGCGTTCGCGGTGTACCCGATCGTGACCCAGGCCATTGGTGCGACGGCGCATGTTGTCCCGGCCAAAGATTGGGGGCATGACTTGCCGGCCATGCTGGGGGCTATAGACGAGAACACCCGTGTGGTGTTCCTCGCCAACCCGAACAACCCGACCGGCACCTGGTTCAGCGCCGAGGCGCTCAACGAGTTTTTGCAAGATGTGCCTGAGCGTGTGCTGGTGGTTCTGGACGAGGCGTATATCGAGTACGCAGAAGGCAGTGAATTGCCGGATGGCGTGGAGTTCTTGTCGGCTTACCCGAACTTGCTGGTCTCGCGAACCTTCTCCAAGGCTTATGGCCTGGCGGCCTTGCGGGTAGGGTACGGGTTGTCGAGCGCTGTGGTGGCCGATGTGTTAAACCGCGTTCGCCAGCCATTCAATGTCAATAGCCTGGCGCTGGCCGCGGCCTGCGCTGCGCTACAAGATGCCGACTATCTGGCCGAAAGCCGCCGCCTCAACGAGGCGGGCATGGAGCAGTTGCAAGACGGCTTCCGTGAGTTGGACTTGCAGTGGATTCCATCCAAAGGCAATTTTATTGCGGTGGATCTGGGGCAGGTCGCAGCGCCGGTTTATCAAGGCTTGCTGCGTGAAGGCGTCATTGTGCGCCCGGTGGCCAACTACGGCATGCCGAATCACTTGCGTATCACCATTGGTCTGCCAGCGGAAAACACCCGCTTGCTTGAGGCGCTGGCCAAGGTTCTTGCTCGTGGTTGATGTTATATCGCTGAAACCTGTTGCGCCTATTGTAGGCCGGCTGGTGGTTATGGGATTGGGCCTGATTGGTGGCTCTTTCGCTAAAGGTATGCGTGAAAGTGGCTTGTGCGCCGAGGTGGTCGGTGTTGATCTGAACCCGAAGTCGCGAGCCCTGGCAGTCGAGCTGGGTGTGGTTGATCGCTGTGAAACGGATCTGGCGGTGGCTTGCCGTGGCGCCGACGTTATTCAGTTGGCCGTGCCAATTCTGGCGATGGAGAAAATGCTCGGCTTATTGGCGGGCATTGATCTGGGCCATGCGGTATTGACCGATGTCGGCAGTGCCAAGGGTAACGTGGTGCGCGCTGCAGCTCAGGCGTTTGGTGCCATGCCACCGCGTTTCGTGCCGGGGCATCCAATTGCCGGGTCTGAGCAAAGCGGTGTCGAGGCTTCAAATGCCAGTCTGTTCGAGCGGCACAAGGTTATTTTGACGCCTGTGGCCGAAACCGATCCTGCTGCGCTGGCCCTGGTCGATACCTTGTGGCGCGCACTGGGTGCAGATGTTGAACATATGCAGGTCGAACGCCACGACGAAGTCCTCGCTGCAACCAGTCATCTGCCGCACCTGCTGGCGTTTGGGTTGGTCGATTCTCTTGCCAAGCGCAATGAGAATCTGGAGATCTTTCGGTACGCTGCAGGGGGCTTCCGCGATTTCACAAGAATCGCCGGGAGCGACCCGGTAATGTGGCATGACATCTTCCTCGCTAACCGCGAGGCGGTGCTGCGCACATTGGATACATTTCGTAGCGACCTCGACGCCTTGCGCGACGCGGTCGATGCAGGGGACGGGCATCAATTGCTGGGCGTTTTTACCCGCGCCCGGGTTGCTCGAGAGCATTTCAGTAAAATCCTGGCCCGCCGGGCATATGTGGACCCTATGAATTCAAATGATCTGATTTTCCTGGCTGAACCAGGTGGCACTGTAACTGGCCAAATCCGTGTGCCAGGCGACAAGTCCATTTCTCACCGCTCGATCATGCTCGGCTCGTTGGCTGAGGGCACGACGCAGGTTGAAGGTTTTCTTGAGGGCGAAGACGCTCTGGCAACGTTGCAAGCGTTCCGTGACATGGGCGTTGTCATTGAAGGACCGCACCAGGGTCGCGTGACCATTCACGGCGTTGGCCTGCATGGCTTGAAAGCGCCGCCTGGGCCCATATATCTGGGTAACTCAGGTACGTCGATGCGCTTGTTGTCGGGTCTTTTGGCCGCACAGAGCTTTGACACGACGCTGACCGGTGATGCATCGCTGACCAAGCGCCCAATGAACCGTGTGGCCAACCCGCTGCGTGAAATGGGCGCTGTGATCGAAACGGCGGCTGAGGGTCGCCCGCCCATGACCATTCGTGGCGGTCACGCGCTCAAAGGCGTGAATTACACATTGCCAATGGCCAGTGCCCAAGTGAAGTCCTGCCTGTTGCTGGCGGGTTTGTATGCCGAAGGCACGACCTCTGTCACTGAGCCAGCGCCAACCCGCGATCACACCGAGCGCATGTTGCGTGGTTTTGGTTACCCGGTCAGTGTCAATGGACCTACGGCGTCGGTCGAGTCGGGCCACAAGCTCACGGCGACGCATATCGAAGTGCCGGGCGATATCTCGTCGTCGGCGTTCTTCCTGGTTGCGGCTTCCATCGCTGAAGGGTCGGACCTGTTGCTGGAGCACGTAGGCATCAACCCTACTCGCACAGGCGTGATCGACATTTTGCGCTTGATGGGTGCTGACATCACCCTCGAAAATCAGCGCGAAGTGGGCGGCGAGCCAGTGGCGGACCTGCGTGTTCGGGCTGCCAAGCTTAAAGGTATCGACATTCCGGAAGCGCTGGTGCCATTGGCCATCGATGAATTCCCGGTGCTGTTCGTGGCTGCGGCGGTGGCTGAAGGTCGTACTGTTCTGCGCGGCGCCGAAGAGCTGCGGGTCAAGGAGTCGGACCGTATCCAGGTGATGGCTGACGGCTTGCTGACCTTGGGCGTCAAATGCGAACCGACCCCTGACGGCATCATTATTGATGGCGGTTCCATCGGTGGCGGTGAGGTTCATGGTCATGGCGACCACCGTATTGCGATGGCATTCAGCATTGCTTCGCTGCGCGCTACGGCGCCAATCCGTATTCACGATTGCGCTAACGTCGCGACGTCTTTCCCGAACTTCCTGGCGCTGTGCAAACAGGTCGGTATTCGTGTGGCGCAAGAGGCGCAGTCGTGATCTCGGTGGCGCCAGTCATCACCATCGACGGACCTAGCGGTTCGGGCAAGGGCACCGTTGCAGGTCGCCTGGCCGAGCATTTGGGCTGGGCATTGCTGGATTCTGGCGCCTTATACCGTTTGCTGGCGTTTGCTGCTGTCAATCATGGTGTCGCGTTCGATAACGAAGCGTTGTTAAGTCAGTTGGCGGCTCACCTTGACGTGCAGTTCGTCGGGGCGACGGAAGGTAAATCGGCGCGTATCATCCTCGAGGGTGAAGACGTCACGCTGGCTATTCGTAATGAGACGGTTGCTAAGGGTGCATCGCAAGTGGCGGCGTTACCCGCTGTTCGCGAGGCTTTGCTGCAGCGTCAGCGTGCATTCAGGGAGTTTCCGGGGCTGGTTGCCGACGGTCGCGACATGGGAACAGTGGTTTTTCCTGAGGCGCCGCTGAAGATTTTCCTGACGGCCAGCGCCGAGGAGAGGGCCCGTCGCCGTTACTTGCAGTTGAAGGCCAAGGGGGATGATGTTAGTCTCCCGCGTCTGTTGGATGAGATACGTGCCCGTGATGAGCGTGACACGCAGCGTGCAATAGCCCCGCTAAAGCCGGCGGCTGATGCCATACAGCTTGACTCCACGGAGTTATCCATCGAGCAGGTGTTAGAACGCATCAAGAGTGAAATCGCCCTTCGCGATCTCGCCGGATGACCAAGAACGCGTGCAGGAGACCAGAAATAGTCCTGCATGCCTTCTTTTATATGAACGTAACCCACATTGTCTGGAATGTGGCAGATGGGCGTATTCCTTCGCCCTTGATCAACAGGAATTAAAATGAGCGAAAGCTTTGCAGAACTGTTTGAAGAAAGCCTAAAAACCCTGAATCTTCAGGCTGGCTCGATCATCACCGCTATCATCGTTGATATCGATTACCAAGCTGGTTGGGTTACCGTTCACGCTGGTTTGAAGTCTGAAGGCCTCATCCCGCTGGAGCAGTTCCACAACGACGCTGGCGAACTGAACATCAACATCGGTGATGAAGTTCACGTTGCGCTGGACGCGGTCGAAGACGGCTTTGGCGAAACCAAGCTGTCCCGTGAAAAAGCCAAGCGCGCTGAATGCTGGATCGTTCTGGAAGCAGCCTTCGCAGCTGAAGAAGTGGTCAAGGGCGTTATCAACGGTAAGGTTAAAGGTGGCTTCACTGTCGACGTTAACGGCATCCGTGCGTTCCTGCCAGGTTCTCTGGTTGACGTTCGTCCAGTGCGCGATACCACGCACCTGGAAGGCAAAGAGCTGGAATTCAAGGTCATCAAGCTTGACCAGAAGCGCAACAACGTTGTTGTTTCGCGTCGCAGCGTACTTGAAGCAGAGAACTCGGCTGAGCGTGAAGCTCTGCTGGAATCCCTGCAAGAAGGTCAGCAAGTTAAAGGTATCGTCAAAAACCTCACCGACTACGGCGCATTCGTCGACCTGGGTGGCGTTGATGGCCTGCTGCACATCACTGACATGGCCTGGAAGCGCATCAAGCATCCTTCCGAAATCGTCAACGTTGGCGACGAGATCGATGTCAAGGTTTTGAAGTACGATCGCGAACGCAATCGTGTTTCCCTGGGCCTGAAGCAACTGGGCGAAGATCCATGGGTTGCTATCAAAGCCCGTTACCCAGAAAGCACTCGCGTTACCGCTCGTGTAACCAACCTGACCGACTACGGCTGCTTCGCTGAGCTGGAAGAAGGCGTTGAAGGTCTGGTACACGTTTCTGAAATGGACTGGACCAACAAAAACATCCACCCTTCGAAAGTCGTACAAGTCGGCGACGAAGTGGAAGTTATGGTTCTGGACATCGACGAAGAGCGTCGTCGCATCTCCTTGGGCATCAAGCAGTGCAAATCTAACCCATGGGAAGATTTCTCTGGCCAGTTCAACAAGGGCGATAAAATCTCCGGCACCATCAAGTCGATCACCGATTTCGGTATCTTCATTGGTCTGGACGGCGGCATCGACGGCTTGGTTCACCTGTCCGACATCTCCTGGAACGAAGTGGGCGAAGAAGCTGTACGTCGTTTCAAGAAGGGCGACGAGCTTGACACCGTTATCCTGTCTGTTGATCCAGAGCGTGAGCGTATCTCCCTGGGCATCAAGCAGCTGGAAAGCGATCCGTTCTCCGAGTACGTACAAGAGAACGACAAAGGCGCAATCGTTAAGGGCATCGTGAAAGAAGTTGACGCTAAAGGCGCCATCATCACTCTGGCCAACGATATCGAAGCAACTCTGAAAGCCTCCGAAATCAGCCGTGACCGCATCGAAGACGCGCGTAACGTTCTGAAAGAAGGCGAAGAAGTAGAAGCCAAGATCATCAGCGTTGATCGCAAGAGCCGCGTAATCCAACTGTCCATCAAGTCGAAAGACGTTGAAGACGAGAAGGAAGCAATCCAGAGCCTGCGCGACAAGCCAGCCACCTCTGAGATCGCTGCTGGTCCGACCACTCTGGGCGACCTGCTGCGTGCACAAATGGAAAAACAGAACTAAGTTCTGATTGACCATAGAAAAAGGGCGACTTAGGTCGCCCTTTTTTGTGCCTGCGATTTGAGTATTGTTTTCTTAGGCATAAAGCATACAGAGCCAGTACGACGCGATTCTGGAGGTTTTTGTGGTGCTCGGCTCCTGTACACGGTATCTGTCTCAATTACCGGTCAGGAACTCTCTGCGCGCATGTTGGGCAGGTTGATGGTGCGCTGCATCTGAAGTGATGGTTGACAGGTATGACAGGCATACCTGAGCAAATGCGCAGAGGTCTGCAAAGATAAGTCAAGATCTGGGCTGTTCAAATTCGATTGATCATGCTAAAACCTTTGAAGCGCTGATCTAGCTGCTTGAAAAAGAAGGGAAAAATATGACGAAGTCGGAGTTGATCGAACGAATTGTCACCCATCAAGGGCTACTCTCATCCAAAGATGTAGAGCTGGCTATCAAGACCATGCTTGAACAAATGTCACAGTGCCTGGCGACCGGAGATCGAATTGAAATCCGTGGCTTTGGTAGTTTTTCGCTGCATTACCGTGCACCACGGGTCGGCCGTAACCCAAAGACCGGCCAGTCTGTAAGTCTCGACGGTAAATTTGTTCCTCATTTCAAGCCGGGCAAAGAGCTACGGGATCGAGTGAACGAAGATGAGGAAGACGATATTTAATCCTTAAGGACATGGGAGTTACAGATGAGTAGCGTTAAGCGTGCAGTTCTGGTGGCTTTTGCGCTGGTGGTTATTTTCGGGACGATGATTTTCATTCTCGAAAACCAGCAGCCCACGTCTTTGGTTTTTCTAGGGTGGCGTACACCTGAGCTGCCAGCTTCACTGTTTTTTATCGGCGCATTGCTGCTCGGCATGCTGATTGGGCCTGCAATGGGCTTTATTGCATACAAGCGAAAGGCTGCCAGATTGAAGCGCAGCGTGTTGCAGCCTTAAAAACAAAGAGCTTGATGCATCGGGGCAAGGAGCGCCTCCTTGGTTGGTAGTAGTCGCTTTTCATAGGAAAAATCCTACAGAAAGTCAGGCTTCGTATTCTATGTACGCCTTGGTAATGCATGCAGAATACGGCCAATCCTCGATTGCCAGCTATTTCCCTGCTTAATCAGGTGCTCTGATTTACACACCTGCTGTCCAGCAATGAATATCCCTGCAACCGAGCCCGCCATGTTTCATTGAAAGCAGGCTTTGTTGGTGAGCAATACTTCCTCTGTTTCCAGTGCCGTCTCAAGGCATAACATCGATATTTTTGGCATTTACAAACTGATTTGGCAGGGCAGGCGTCTGATTCTGCTACTGGGCACACTCTTTGGTTTGTCTGCTTATACCTATACCAGGCTCGTCACATCTGAGTATCAGGTTGCCAGCGTGCTTCGTCCGGTTGCGCTTAATGCGCTGGATGCACTTAACCGTTCAGGTGTCTACACACTTCCTCCCGATGAGGCACTGACAAGAGTGGGCTCAGCTCTTGAGTCATATGAAGTGCGCTTAGGTTTTTTTAGAGCGAATCAGGCACTGTTCAGTTATTTGCAGCGGCCAGGCGTTACGCTTGAGCAGAGCTTTGAGTCCTTCAATAGAGCTTCGTTGAAGGTGATCACGCCCTCTATTAGCAAGGACGGGTCGAGAAATGCACTTATTCGCCTGGAGCTGAACTATCCCGAAGGCGTTGACGGTGCACAAATTCTCAATGGCTTCGTTGAATATGCAATTGAAGTGGAGCGTAAACGGATAGAAGCTGACCTCAAAATCATCATCGAGAACCGTCTTGTGGAGCTTGAGGGCAGCATCGACGCGGCTCGCGATGAATATGACGTGAACAAGCAAGCCCGCATTGCAACATTGCTGGAGGCCGATGGCGTGCAGCGTTCGCAATTGCAGGACGAACTTGTCGCGCTGCGTAAGCAGCTCAAGGTTGAGCGAAGGGATCGAATAGCTCAATTAAAGGAAGCCATCGATATTGCTCAATCGCTGGGGATTCAAAAGCCAACGACGCCTTCGGGTTTAGCTGAGAGTTCTCGCGCGGGTGAAGGGCCTACCATGTACACCGAGATCAACAATCAGCAGATCCCACTTTATTTTATGGGGGTCGAGATCCTCGAAGCGGAACGCTCTGCATTGTTGAAGCGTAACAGTGATGACTTCACAGAGGTGCGTATTGCTCACATCGCGCGTGAAATGTGGATGCTGCAAAATAATCGTGAAGTTGAAGTGCTTAAGCAGCGTGAAAATGAGGAGCTTTTTCTGAGTGGGGTACAGCCCTTTCGAGCTGAAATTGCACGCTTGAGTAAGGCTGGCAATCTTGATTTCAGCGGTTTTCAGTTAGTGGCAATTGACCGTAAAGCACTGGAACCTCTGAGTCCAATCAAACCCAGGAAAATCTTGTTCGTAGTTCTGGGTGTGGCTTTTGGTTGTGCGGCAGGGGCCTTGATTGTGTTGATGCGAGATTCGTTGGCTACGCGCAGAGTCTAAAGTCCGCATGCCGATTGCCCCTACGTCTGATTGGTGAGAGCAGTACATGGCATATCCGATTGTTAAACATCACGGTGCCATTAGCGGCGTCACAGGCTCGTGTCATGAATTGCAGATGACACGCCAGAGCAGCATTCTGATCGACTGCGGGCTTTTTCAAGGCAGTGACGAACGCATTGCATTAGACAGGAACTCACAGTATCCGCAGATCGACTTTCCGCTTGAAGGCATAAACGCCTTGGTCATCACCCATATCCATGCCGATCATGTGGGGCGTCTTCCTTATTTGCTGGCTGCAGGATTCAAGGGGCCGATCCTGTGCAGTGAACCATCAGCAAAATTGCTGCCACTGATACTTGAAGATGCATTCAAGCTTGAGGTGAGTCGTGAGCCGAAGACTATCGAACGATATTTACAGCGCGTGCATCAGCAAGTGATAGCGCTGCCTTTTGGCCATTGGTTCAACATTGAGCAAACAGATAATCTGCGCGCTCAAATCCGGCTGCAGAGAGCAGGTCACATACTGGGATCAGCCTATGTGGAGTGCGATCTAGATTATCCTCAGGGAGCGTTGACGCGACGCATCGTCTTTTCGGGTGATTTGGGCGCTCCGCATTCGCCATTTCTGCCTGCGCCAGTGTCGCCCGAGAAGGCAAATGTGTTAATTCTTGAGAGCACATACGGCGACCGTTTACACGAAAATCGTCTGAACCGCCAGGAACGTTTAGAAGTCGCTATCGACAGGGCTTTGGCTGATCATGGAACGTTATTGATTCCAGCGTTCAGCATGGGCCGTACTCAAGAGCTACTCTACGAAATCGAAGATATATTGCATCGCAAAGCGTTGCTTGGTCCGGCGCAAGCAGTATGTGATGACGCTCAATTTCTTCCCATTACTTGGCCACAAGTGCCGGTTATTCTTGATTCCCCGTTAGCAAGTCGTCTAACCAAGGTCTATCGTGAACTGCAGGACTATTGGGATGAAGAGGCGCAAGTGCGTCTGGGACATGGACGCAAACCTTTGCATTTTGAGCAATTGATCACTATCGACAGCCATGCCCGGCACTTGCAGACCGTTAACTATCTGGCCAGCACGGGGCGTCCGGCAATCGTCATCGCCGGAGGAGGGATGTGTTCCAGCGGTCGCATAGTCAATTACCTGAAAAGGATGTTGGCTGACCAACGGCATAATGTCCTCTTTACAGGCTATCAGGCGAAGGGAACTCCTGGAGCGGTGATACAAAAATACGCTTCGTCAGGCGGTTTTGTTGAATTGGAAGGTGAGCGCTGTATGATCCATGCTGGCGTCAGCACATTGGGTGGGTATTCCGCCCATGCCGACCAGAAAGACTTGCTCAACTTTGTATCAGGCATGTCTGATTGGCCTGAAGAGATACGTTTGGTACACGGTGAGGTGTCGGCAAGGAAAGCATTGGCAAGGGAACTGTTGAGCCTGTATCGCGCTCAAAACAGAGTTGTCGATGTCCTTGTCCCAACAGGCGCTGAGCCGCTTGTGCGAAGCTGATTGCAGTCATGATAAGAACCCAGTGGCTTACCATGCGCAGATGCAGAGCAAAATGGTAAACACGGATGAACCCATTAATGAAGTCCCCATGCAAATAACAAACACTCCAGTACCGCCTGATCCCAGCACCCCGAAATCTGATGACTGGTACCTGGTGCAATGCAAGCCTAAACAAGACGAACGTGCAGAGGAAAATCTCCAGCGCCAAGGCTACGAATGTTCACGCCCGGTTTGCCGACGTGAAAAGTTGCTACGTGGTCAGCTGAGCTGCGTTAAAGAGTCTTTGTTCCCTGGCTATCTGTTTATCAACATGCCGGAAGGCGCCAACTGGGCACCCCTACGCTCAACCCGCGGAGTCGCGCGGGTTGTTGCATTTGGCGGGCGACCTTTGGCCGTCAGTCACGAGTTGATCCTTCAACTACAATCACGTGCAGACACGCACGTCATCTCCAAATTTAATGCTGGCGACAAAGTCACCATTCTTGACCAAGGCTTCGCGGGTATTGAGTCCATATTCATGTCTATGGACGGCGAGGAGCGGGTCATTCTGCTCATCAACTTAATGAATCGTCAGCAGCAGATCAGTTTGCCTGTCACGAGTATTTCCACTCGGTAGGCAAATCAGGGCTGGAGCTTAGCCATGACCAAGGAAAACCGTTCTCAGGAAATTAACGATAAATCCTGGGGCGGTAGCGTGCTTGAAGGCAGGACTTTTCCTGTGCCTGAGGGGGCCGGAAGAGTACGCAGAAAAAATTAAGGAAGTACTCGCGACATGACCAACCTCCAACGTAAAGGCATCATCCTCGCTGGCGGTGCAGGTACACGTTTGCATCCCTTGACACTTGGGGTGTCCAAACAAATGTTGCCCATTTATGACAAACCCATGATTTTCTATCCGCTGTCTGTCCTCATGCTGGCGGGTATCCGTGAAATATTGATTATTACAACCCCTGAAGACGTGCTTTGTTTCAGAAAACTGCTGGGGGATGGCAGCCAATACGGCATTGAGTTGAGTTATGAACAACAGCCTACGCCAGGAGGGTTGGCGCAAGCCTTCATCATTGGGGAAACGTTTATTGGCAATCATCCTGTCTGCATGATTCTTGGTGACAATATTTTTTATGGGCACTACTTCTCAGAAAATCTGAAAGCAGCGACGTCAAAACCTTCTGGGGCCACGGTATTTGGGTATCACGTTTCTGACCCTGAACGCTTTGGTGTGGTTGAATTCGATAACGCTGGACGAGTCGTCAGCATTGAGGAAAAGCCAGAGAAACCGAAGTCTAACTATGTCGTGGCGGGTCTGTATTTCTATGATAACCAAGTTGTGGATATTGCCAAGAAAATCAAACCTTCATCACGCGGTGAGCTCGAAATCACCGATATCAACAGTTTTTATTTAGAACAGGGTAGTTTAACGGTTGAAATATTGGGGCGCGGCTTCGCATGGTTAGATACGGGTACCCATGAATCGTTGTTGGATGCGAGTTGTTTTGTTCGAACCATTGAGCAACGGCAGGGTTTAAAAGTGGCCTGCCTTGAAGAAATTGCTTTCAATTTTGGTTGGATTGACTCCGAGCAGTTGGCACGACAGGCTGTGAAGTTTCAAAAAACCGGTTATGGGCAATACCTCCTGCGTTTGCTAACGGAAAAGCGTGCCACATGAAATTTACGACGACATCTATTAAAGGGTTAGTGGTTATTGAGCCTGATATTTTCAGAGATGACCGTGGCTGGTTTTTGGAAATATTTAATCTGCAGACTTTTAAGTCTGGCTTACTGGCACTCGGTTTAAATAGTCCTGACTATTTTGTCCAGGATAATGTGTCTAGCTCGAAAAAGGGTGTGGTAAGAGGATTGCATTATCAGCACGAGCCCTATGCCCAAGGCAAACTCGTGAGCGTTCTACATGGTGCAGTCTTTGATGTGGCAGTCGATCTGCGGCCTGACTCAATAAGTTACGGCGAATGGTTTGCACTGGAATTGAGTGCTGTAAATAAAAAGATGGTATGGATACCTGCAGGGTTTGCCCATGGGTTTTTATCTCTGGAAGAAGACACGTGCGTCAGCTATAAAGTTGACAAATATTACAATAAGGATTCGGAGCAGAGTGTGGTGTGGGACGACGCTAATCTGGGTATTCAATGGCCAACCTTAGCTGAATATTATTTGAGTGACAAAGACAAATCTGCACCGGCTTTTGTAAAACTTCCCGTATAAGAGATCTTCTGGAGTCTGGGCACGCTGGGTATGAAGTGTTTTGTGTGTTTTGATTCGGAGAGGCAAAGTTGAAGAGTGATAAAGTTTCGGTATTTGTGATTTTGTTAGCGTGCCTGTTGGTCGTGTTGGGGGATGTACGATTTGTCATTGGTTCGGCCGGTTATTGGGTCGCTTGGTGTGCGGTGATATTTGTAGGGTTCTTTTGTTCATCGCGTCAGTTTGGTCGAACGATCAGTGCTGAATTATTTGTATACATGACAGGTTTATTTCTGATTCTAGTGTCGTTTTTCCTGAGCGGTATCATCAATCAGGATGAATATACAATTTATCAGGGCGTAAAAGTTTTTTTTATCGCATTGGCATTTTGTTGTATTTATATCAATGCCCGTGATTTAGCCGGAGCGGATATCTATAAAATAAGTCTGTTCTGTATTGCTATTGGCTTGTTTATGTTCTTGATATCTAAATTTTACCTGCGCGAGTTCTATGTGGAGTTGGGAGATGGGCGTCAAGGCAGCCAATTTGCCTATCCAGGGGTCCTTTGGAAAACGCCCGTATTTTTTGTCGGTTTTGTGGTTGCTGGAATGATTTTCGGGGCAGGGAACAAAATGCTTTCTCTGCTGGCCATGCTAGGCGGTTTGTTCTTGTTGAAGTCTGACTCAAGTCGAACCGGATTTTTGATTCTTGCGGTGATGGCGCTGTTATTTGTTATGCTCTGCGCATACTTGAAACCTAAAGCGGCCGTTCTGTGCTCATTGGTGCTAGGCGTGTGTGGCATAGGTTTGTTGATACTGTACAGTGGTGGGTTCGTATTTTTCAGCAATGCTGAAGAACCGCTGGTATTAAACAGGCTTGCTGCAGGAGATCCAATAAGAACAAAAATGCTGTCAGACGGGATTTTACATGTTCAGGAATGTTTTCCCTTCGGATGCGGATTCGGTACAGCCACTACGCTGGTCGATGGTGAAAACATGGTTGTGCATAATGCTTATCTCTCTTCGTTAGGTGATATTGGGGTATTGGGGTTCATAGGGATGGCGATACTCATGTTCTCTCCCGTATTTTTCTTCCTTGGGAAATTAATTACCTATCGATTACAAGGTGTCACGTCGGTTGCAAATCTTGCGTATTCGATTGCAGCCTTTGGTGGAGTATTGGGTTATGCCTTTTTAATGATGCTTCATCCCTTCAGTACAGAGCTTTCTGAGTGGGGGATATGGGCGTTGATGGTCTCTCTGTTATCTACCTTTTCTGGGCGCATGCTGGCGACTGATGATACCCAGGTAGAGGCATGACATGATTTTGCAGTTAAAAAATGTAAGCTTGTTGTTTGTAGCTCAGTTGGTCAGCTATCTGATTCCCATTCTAGAAATCCCTATCTTGGCTAGGGCGCTCGGGGTAGATGAGTATGGGCATATATTGCTGATACAAACAACAGCATTGTTATGCTCTCTTGTCGTGGAGTATGGCTATTCGTTGAGCGGTGCTCGGCAAGTTGCATTGTGCGGCGATGATAAAAAATTATTGTCCAATATATATAATGAGATCACCTCGGCAAAAGTGATTTTAACCACCGGCATGGTGATCGCCTCAGTCCTTGTTATTTTTGTTACTAACGCCGATGTCAAACCGCAAGCGGCAGTGTGGGGATATCTGTATTTCTTCGCATTTGGGTTCAGCAGTATTTGGTTGTTTCAGGGTTTGGAAAAAATAACATTTCCCGTTATTTTTGAAGTCTGCTTGAGATTTGTTGGGTTGCTGGTACTGTTTATTTTTATCTCTCAGCCTGAAGATGCAATCAAAGCGCTTATGATCATGTCGTCATTTGCCTTGCTTAACACGGTGGTTGGTTTTTACCTGGTGTATAAAGTAGTTGGCGGTTATTCGTTTAAATTTAGAGGCGGCCTAGCACAGATAAAAGATGGTTTTCACAGTTTCTTATACAAGAGTTCAAACAATATTATGATGAGTGCCGGTCCTGCGCTGGTCGGCGTTATGTGTGGGCAGGCTGCAGTGGCAAAGTTTGCCCCGGCTGAAAAAATAATCAAAGCGTCTGTGGGGCTGGTGGGGCCTGTATTGATTGGCTTGTATCCTTATTTGAGCAGAAAATTATTGCAATCCACAACGCTCAATTTGAAATTTTCCAGTTTTATTGTGGCAGGCCTATTTTTTGCCGGCGTGATAGGCGCAGCCATAATCTATGTGTTAGGGGATTATTTAATTCGTTTGATGCTGGGTCCAGGCTTTGAAGAAGCGATTGTTATATTACGAATTTTTGTATTTATCATTCCATTCAGAATGATGAATCAGGCGATGGGGCTGACAATATTTATGCCTCTCGGCAAAGATCGGATTTTAAGCTTTCTGTTGATGTTCTTCTCTGTCTTTTCTTTGATCTTGGCAGCATTACTGTCCTATACGTTTGAGTTGAAAGGTATTGTTTACGGATTTGTAGTGTCGGAAATTGTTTTTTCAATATCGTTAGCAGTGTTTGCGATCAATATCAAACGGGTAGAGAGTTGCGCATGTTGACAGTTGTTACGGCTACTTATAACAGAGCTCACACACTTCCACGATTGTTTGACAGTTTGCTTCAGCAAACCCGCTTGGACTTTGAATGGGTGGTGGTAGATGACGGCAGCACTGACGAAACCGAGAGTCTGCTAAAGGATTTTCAGGCGCAAGCTACGTTTTCCATGAGAGTGATCAAGCAGAAAAATGCGGGTAAACATGTTGCGATCAATTCAGGGGTTCAGGCCAGCAGCGGTGCATGGGTCTATTTTGTTGATAGCGATGATGCCCTGACGGTGGATGCAGTCGAGGTATTCACGTCTGCAGCGACGAGCGATAAGCATAAAACAACGGTTGGCTATTGTTACAGGAAACAAGCTTTTTCAGGAAACATTGTAGGTCGTCTCCCCGACGGATCAACTGAAGAGCTGACGGTGATGAATCCCACCGCGGCTGGAAATTATTACGCAGGTGATCTGGCTTATATATTCAAACGTACGGCATTAATAAAACATCCGTTTCCAGTGTTTGCGGGGGAGAAGTTTGTCCCAGAGTTGTTGATTTGGAACAGAGTTTCAGATGAGGGAGTTATTAAGTTTTTTGGTAATAAGGTTCTCTATTTGTGTGAGTATTTGGAAGACGGTTACTCCGCTAATTTTTCAAGCATGTTACGCCGTAACCCACTCGGGTTTGGTGTGTATTACAAGCATCAAATACTGCGTGAAAAAAGTGTTGTCAGAAAAACAAAATGTCTTATCAGGTATGTCCAATGTCTAGTTTTCAGCATGACCAAAGAGCGCGTTTCTTAAAATGAAAATACTTTACTTAATCACTGGGCTTGGCGTCGGTGGTGCTGAGCGCCAAGTGCTCGATCTGGCCGATAGATTCTACGAGCAAGGGCATACTGTTAAAATCTGCTACTTGACTGGGCCTGTGTTGCTGCGGCCCAAACACGAAGAGATCGAGTTGATCGGATTAGAGTTGGAGAAGACAATCTCTGGTTTTATAAAGGGCGTGTTGAAACTTCGGTCAGTTATCAGGGCTTATGACCCCGATGTGGTTCATGCTCATATGGTTCATGCAAACCTGCTGTCACGTGTTGTTAGATTGGTTTGCCCAATAAAGAAATTGATCAATACTGCCCATAACACGAATGAGGGCGGAAAACTTCGGATGTTGGCATATCGTCTCACCCACTCGCTAACCGATGCCATGACCAATGTGACATTGGAAGCAGCAAAGGTATTTGAACAAAAAAAAGCCGCCCCTCCAGGTGGGATTTTTGAAGTTTCAAATGGTATTGATACGACACTCTATAGACCCGACAAGGTATCAGGGCAGCGATTAAGAGACGTTAACGGTATCGCTGATAAAGATAAGTTAATAGTGGCTGTTGGGAGGCTTGAGGCTGCAAAAGATTATGAAAATCTAATCAACGCTTTTGCGCAATTATCTGATGACTTTACTGATACCAAGCTATGGATTGTAGGTGAAGGAAGTGAAAGACAGAAATTAACTGATCTCGTGATTCAGTTGAATCTATCGCACAAAATAACGTTCCTCGGTGTTCGATCAGATGTAGCGAATATTTATAATGCTGCCGATCTGTACGTACTGTCGTCTGCGTGGGAAGGCTTTGGTTTAGTCGTTGCCGAAGCCATGGCGTCAGAGCGTGTTGTTGTTGTAACGGATTGTGGAGGTGTTAAGGAGGTTGTGGGTGAGTGTGGTTATTTAGTCCCCGCTCAAAATTCATTAGCACTTAAGAATGCCATTACTAATGCTTTGAATATTTCACATTTCGAAGCTGAAAATATGGGGCGTTTAGCACGAAAACGAATCGTTGATAACTATTCGATCGACAAAATTGTTGGTGTTTGGTTGGATATATACAGGGCGTGATTATATAGTTTGCTAGCATTGACCCGTGTTTAGTCATTGAAGAGCAGGATTTTTTAAAAGGTGGTCGATTGAAAATAGTATATGTAATTACGCGCTCAGATGTATTGGGTGGCGCCAGCGTACACTTGCTTGACTTGGCGGCAGGGGCTCAAGCGAAAGGTCATGATGTCGTTATTGGTGTCGGGGCAGAATCGGAAACCGGTGTTTTATTTGATCGAGCTGCATCCATGGGGCTTAAGTGCCATGGCCTGCGAAATCTTGTAAGGGAAATAAGTGTTGTAAAAGACCTTCTTTGTTTTTTTGAGTTGCGTAAATTTTTTAAGTTGACCAAACCTGATGTTGTTCATGTTCACTCGTCAAAAGCAGGTGTTATCGGTAGGTTAGCAGCTAAAAGTCTTTCTATTCCCGTCGTTTTTACAGCACACGGATGGGCATTTACTGAAGGTGTATCCGTCAAGAGGCAAACGTTCTATCGATGGATCGAAACTCAACTTTCTAAAATTTCTAATAAAATAATAACCGTCTCTGAATATGATCGACAGTTAGCTGTCTCTCAGAATGTTGCAACTGAGGAAATGCTAGTCACGATACACAATGGTGTCCCTGAAATCACTCCAGCAACGACTAAACGCTCTGACGACGCTACTGTAAATATCATCATGGTTGCTCGTTTTGAAAAGCCTAAAAATCAGACTGCTGTTATACAAGCCTTAGCGGATATTGAGATTAAAAACTGGCAATTGGAATTAGTAGGTGACGGTCCTGAACTCGCTAAATGTGTATTGCTTGCTGAACAATTACATATTGCAAAGAAAGTTACATTTTCAGGTGCGTGCTCGGATGTTGCTGTGCGTCTGGGTAACTCAGATATATTTGTTTTAATTTCTGATTGGGAAGGTCTTCCGCTGACTATTCTGGAAGCCATGCGATCAAGCTTGCCAGTTATAGCTTCAGACGTAGGTGGGGTAGCAGAGTCTATTGATGACGGCGTTACAGGCATACTGGTTCCCCGTGATTACACGGTGGCTTTACGAAATGCATTCGTACAAATGTTACAGTCTCAAGGAGAGAGAGAATCGATGGGTAATAAAGCACGCGAGAAATTTGAGCAAGAATTCACGTTTGATTTAATGTTGCGTAAGACCCTTGATGTTTATCAGTTAGTGTTAGAAGAAAGAACATGAAAATACTAGTAACGGGTGCAACTGGTTTCATAGGAGTGTCTTTGTGCAAGGCACTGATAACTCTACCTGATGTTAGTGTTGTTGGCTCGGGTCGAAGTTCAATAGAGCTCGTGGCTACGAATTTCGTATTTTCCAAGGTAACCGATACTTCTACTGCTGGAGAGTGGCGCAATATTCTTGAAGGCGTCGATGTTGTCATTCATTTAGCTGCCCGCGCACATGTTTTATCTGAAATCAGTAGCGATCCTTTGGTCGAGTTTAGAAAGGTTAATGTTGAAGGGACATTAATGTTGGCTGAACAAGCGATTAATGCTGGCGTTAAAAGATTTATTTTTCTTAGCTCCATTGGTGTTAATGGTAGTTGTACTTTAGAACAAGCTTTTGATGAATCTAGCTTGCCTGCTCCGCAGGCGATGTATGCTGTATCAAAGTGGGAAGCAGAGCAAGGGCTAGAAAGTCTTTGTGCGAACAAATCAATGGATTTGGTGATCATAAGACCTCCCTTGGTTTATGGCGCCAATGCACCGGGTAATTTTAAACGTTTATTGAAATTAGTTTCGTCGGGTATGCCATTGCCACTGGCGGGATTAAAAAACACACGGACGATGGTCGCGTTAGAAAACCTGGTAGATTTTATCAAAACCTGTGTGACTCATCCCTTGGCTGCCAATGAGACATTTTTAGTATCGGATGCACAGTCAGTGTCTACCCCGCAAATAATTAAAGCGTTGGCATCGGGCATGCAATCTCGTTCGCCATTATTTGCAGTATCTGATGTGTTTTTGCTTGGTGGCGCTAAGATGCTGGGTAAATATTCCGTTTATCAGCAACTGTGCGGCTCCCTGGAAATAGATTCCAAAAAATCAAGAACCTTGCTGTCATGGGTTCCACCTGTCGATGTCAAAGATGCTTTGGAAAAAGCAGGCCGTGACTTCAGAAAAAACCAAATGCCTTAATGGTCACTCCATAGTGCAATCTTTTATTTATTCGTGAGTTTTCATATGGCTCTGTGGTTGTTTTTACCTTTAGTGTGCATTTCTTGCCTGTTCTTCACCGCTTGTCTTAGAAAATATGCTTTGGCGAGCAACCTGATGGATGTGCCGAATGCACGTAGTTCACATTCTATCCCTACTCCACGGGGCGGAGGAGTGGCCATTGTCGGTGTGTTCTTATTGACAGCTCTCTATCTGGCAGTCATCGGCGCCATCGACTGGCACTCGGCGTGGGTGTTTATTGTTTCTGGCGGCGGAGTTGCAATATTAGGCTTCCTTGATGATCACGGGCACATAGCCGCTCGCTGGCGTTTGTTGGGGCACTTCTCAGCAGCTGTATTTGCTGTATTTTTGTTAGGAGGACTTCCACCCATAGTTGCCTTTGGTTTCTCTCTAGATTTGATGTGGCTCGGTAGTCTGTTTGCAGTCCTGTATCTGGTCTGGATGCTAAATCTTTATAACTTTATGGATGGCATTGATGGTCTGGCCAGCATTGAGGCGATATGTGTTTGCTGTGGTGCTGCGCTTGCTGCCTGGCTGTCGGGTTTTCATGAATTGGTATGGGCCCCCTTGTTGTTGGCTGCAACAGTAATGGGCTTCTTGTACTGGAACTTCCCTCCGGCGCGTATTTTTATGGGAGATGCCGGCAGTGGTTTTTTAGGAATTACTCTTGGAATCCTTTCGTTGCAGGCCTCGTGGGCTAACTCAACTTTTCTCTACATTTGGTTGATTCTCCTTGGCGTATTCATTGTCGATGCGACAGTGACGCTGTTGAGACGATTAGTACGGGGCGATAAAGTCTATGAAGCTCATAGAAGCCATGCCTACCAGTTTGCCTCTCGTCATTTTGGCTCACATCGAATGGTTACTTTGACAGTTGCTGCTATAAATATTGGCTGGCTGTTGCCATGGGCGCTGGCTGTAGCTGTTTTGGGGGTGGATGGTCTTATCGCTTTGATTTTGGCCTATCTACCACTTGTTTTTTTGGCGTTGAAATTCAACGCCGGTGGTTTGGAAAAGCAGTAAAAAATTTGTAGTACGTAGGAATTTATAGAGTTAAGCATGTGTCACATTGATGTGCGATGCGATGTTAAATAAGAGGCCGAAGACACCATGGATATAATTCGATCATATTTACTCAATATGTCTCGACGGCAAAAGCGGGCGATTCAAGTAATCACTGACACTGCGCTCGTTTGGCTTGCCTTATGGTTGGCTTTCGTTGTCCGGTTGGGGATCGACGATATGATCAACCCGGTCACTGCCCATGTCTGGTTATTTGCTGCAGCACCTTTGTTAGCCATTCCTCTGTTCATCCGTTTTGGCATGTACCGAGCAGTGATGCGCTATTTCGGCAATGATGCTCTTATCGCGATCATCAAAGCGGTTAGCTTGTCTGCCCTGATTCTAGCGGTAGTGGTGTACTGGTACAGCAACCACGATAACGTTGTGCCACGTTCGATCATTTTCAACTATTGGTGGTTGAGCTTGATCATGCTTGGCGGATTGCGCCTGGCTATGCGTCAATACTTTTTGGGGGACTGGTTCGCCGCCGCTCAACACGTTCCTTTTACCAGTCGTGATGATGGATTGCCGCGTGTTGCTATTTATGGTGCCGGTGCTGCGGGTAACCAATTGGTTGCCGCATTACGGATGGGCCGGCTTATGCGCCCTGTGGCTTTCATCGATGACGACGACAGCATTGCTGATCGAATCATTTCCGGGCTGCAGGTTTTCAAAGCCGACAATATCCAGAAGATGATCGATCGAACCGGCGCTCAAGAACTTCTTTTGGCTATCCCTTCATCCTCGCGTGCACGTAGGCGCGAAATATTGGGTTTGCTGGAAGGTTTTCCGCTGCACGTGCGCAGCGTGCCTGGTTTTATGGATTTGGCCAGCGGCAGGGTTAAGGTTGACGACATCCAGGAAGTGGATATTGCTGATTTGCTAGGCCGTGATGCAGTTCCAGCACAAGCTGAATTGTTGGAGCACTGCATCCAGGGCAAATGCGTTTTGGTCACGGGAGCAGGAGGCTCCATCGGGTCTGAACTGTGTCGACAGATCCTGAGCCTGAAACCCACCACGCTGCTGTTGTACGAGCATGGGGAATTTAATCTTTACAGCATTCTTAGCGAACTGGAACAGAGAGTTAATTGTGAGTCGTTGATGGTGCGTGTACTGCCGATTTTGGGCTCAGTTCGCAACCCGCAAAAACTGCTGGATGTCATGAAGACCTGGCACGTTGACACTGTTTATCACGCCGCAGCGTATAAACATGTGCCTATGGTTGAGCACAATGTGGCTGAAGGTGTGCAGAACAATGTTATGGGAACGCTCTATACCGCCCAAGCAGCATTGCAATCGGGTGTTGCGAACTTTGTTTTGATTTCGACTGACAAGGCGGTGCGCCCGACCAATGTCATGGGTAGCACCAAGCGTCTGGCAGAAATGACTCTGCAGGCGTTGAGTCAGGAAATAGCCCCTGTCTTGTTTGGTGACTCGGCCAAAGTGTCACGCGTGAACAAAACCCGATTCACCATGGTGCGTTTTGGCAATGTGCTGGGTTCATCAGGTTCAGTGATTCCTCTTTTTCATAAACAGATCAAGGCCGGTGGGCCACTGACCGTCACTCACCCCAAAATTACTCGTTATTTCATGACAATCCCTGAAGCTGCGCAACTGGTTATTCAGGCCGGCTCAATGGGGCAGGGGGGAGATGTTTTTGTCCTCGATATGGGGGAACCGGTACGCATTGTTGAACTGGCTGAAAAAATGATTCACCTTTCAGGTTTAAGTGTGCGCTCAGAAAAGAATGTACATGGTGATATTACCATCGAGTTCAGCGGCCTACGGCCTGGTGAAAAGCTTTATGAGGAACTGCTTATTGGTGACAACGTTGCGGCTACACAGCACCCAATGATTATGCGTGCGAACGAAGACATGTTGACTTGGGATGAGCTGAAAGACCGATTGACACAATTGATGGATGCCGTTCGCCAAGATGACTATGTGTTAGTCAGGCAGATATTGAGCAATACCGTCAGTGGTTATTCGCCTGAGGGTGAAATTGTTGACTGGGTTCATCAGCAGCGTCGTACTGAAATATAGAGAGTTGTATTAATTACTCTGATTGCGTAATGTTAAATGCCATAAAAAAGCCAGTCCTTGACTGGCTTTTTTTGTCTTGAAATCAAGTTCTGAAATACAGGGTGTCATAATGCAGACGTTTTTCTTTTCATATACCGTTTTTCTATATGGATAAATGTAAGTGTTGAGATTATGGTTACGAATGGGATAGCAATCATGTTGATCGACCAGAAAGTTGTTTTGGAAATTGTGGATAAGTCCACAAATAATGATGCGGTCTTAAATGTCAAATACAAGATGGGCAAATGCATAAGGTATATGCTGTAGCTGATATCGCTCAATCGGTTTAGGCACTGAGCATGAAGGAGTTTTGGGTTGCCCAATGTAATGCATAGAAAGAAGCAGGATGTTAGTACAAATCTTAATGCGCCATACCCTTGCTCTGCTTTGGTACCGCATGTGTAAATAAAAATGCCCAACGCCAGAATGGATAGAATTCCGGCGTTTAACTTTGAGCATTGGATTTTTTTATGAAGAACAGCAGCTATAATTCCCGTCAAAAAGTATGACCAGCAAACGATAGCGCTGACACTCAGATCGATTGCTGTTAACAAAACCGCTGTTGCCAGTATTAATTTGTTATATTTTGACTTGTAAGCCAGAGCGATCAGGGGTAAAACGGCATAAAATCGCCATTCATGCACTAATGTCCAGGTCACTGAGTTCAGCGGGGTTAAAGCGACCTCACCTATTTTGGAAGGGCCGTCGATAAAGTTGAACGTCAGCATGCTCGCAAGCGTAAGCAGCGTATTTTTATCAAAAATTTCGAAGTTTGAATAAAAACAGGCAATCAATACCACTATGAGCGATGAAAAGTAATAGAGCGGGGCAATTCTTCGTACTCGGCCTTCAAAGAAATTATCCCATTGCATTGTTGGTGTTTTTATAATTTTGTCGAAAAATAAAAAACCAGTAATACAGAAAAATATTTGAACGCCAAATGAACCTAGGTTCACATATATCCAGCCCCATGTCGAAAATGTGCTATTTGTTATGCCCAAGCTTGTCAGAATAAAGGGGGCATGATTGATGAATACAAATACAGCCGCTAACCCTCTAAGGCCATTAATAAATTTGTAATCATGCTTTATTTCCGCTTTTTCGATTTTCTCTTTAAATAGTGTCGAGAAGAGCAAAAATATCGCGACTATTGAAAGCGATATTACCAGTGACTCGAGAGTGTATTCGGTATTCATTCGGTTGTGAGGGCCTGTCGCTAGTGGTATGGCTTGTAGGTTCAGCCATGGCCACCTCGTTAATTATTTCAGGGGGAACCCTGAAGATCTAGGTCTTCAGTTCGGATGGAACCTCATTAACCTGCGGGAAGAATAATCGATGGTTTGGCCCAAAGCTACCAGTCTAGACCTGTAATAATCGTGCTCTTCTCTGTGCAAGAAATTTCGGAGAGGTGGGATGGCTCTATTTTGGATTGTGCGTAATAGCATCATTTTTTTTTTTTTTTTTTTCGCCTTTTCTCTACATGTGAAGTATTAATTTTGGTTCTGTTGGTGGTAAGTACACACCCTGCAACTGACACATTTTTGACACCCTCCAACCATCGCCTAAGTTTGGAGTACAGCTCAGGAAAGCTGTTTCCACTTAACGATGTATTGGAGTGTCACTTATGCGTATTGCCTTGCTCTCTTCGATGTTTTTGGCTTTGATGGTTGGTATTTCCAACGTGGCTCATGCTGCTCCTGTGGCAGAAGCGAGTGCACCGGTCGTGGCTGCGACGGCTTCACCTGATGTGCAAGTGATGACAATCAACCTCAATACGGCGGATGAGGCGACACTTCAGCGCGAGCTTTCCGGTGTTGGTGCCGCCAAGGCTAAAGCAATCGTTGCTTACCGTGAGGCAAATGGGGCTTTTGCTTCGGCCGATGAGTTGCTGGAAGTCAAAGGCATAGGCAAAGCCATTTTTGACAAGAACCGGGATCGGGTTGCCGTTAACTAAGTAAAGCGTGGGAATGCAAAAGGCCAGTCAGTGACTGGCCTTTTTTGTTTGCAGCCGCTTTTACTCGACTGATTGCTTCAGTGTTTTACGTGTTACATCCAGAATTTTTTCTCTTAACGCGTCACTCTCAACGCTTCGGGCAAGCACCAATGCGCCCACCAAGCTGGCGAATATCATGATGCTCTGGTCTTCAGCCTCAGTGCCCGGCAGCGTGCTTTCGATTTGTTTGAGCCTTGCGTTGATAACGCTGTCGGTCGTCGGGCTGGCATGTCCTTGCTGTGCCATTTCTGCAGACATGGTTGGCAATGGGCAGCCTTCATGGGGCGAGGTCACGTGCCATTGCGACAGGTAGGCATCAACAAACACATGTAGCGGCTGCGGCTGGCTGAATATATCGGCACACAGGCCATCGACTTCATATGCTGCCTGTTGCAGGGCTTTTTCAACCAGTTCGTTTTTTGAGGCGAAGTGAGCGTAAAAGCCACCGTGGGTCAGGCCCAGAGATTTCATCAGGGGCTGCAGGCCGGTTGCTCCAATCCCGTCACGTCGAAATAGGCAGGCGGCTTCTTTAATAATGCGTTGATGCGTCAGGGCTTTGTGGTCGGGTGAGTAACGCATGGCTGCAGCCTCTTTATGCAATGACGCATCATAGCCCTGAGTTTCGAGCCATTGCACAGACACTTCGTGCATTTGTGTATAGGTATTTGTCCTCAGGGCTCATCCTTGAACGAGCGCTGAGGACTGCCCACGTTTTACCGGTCCTTTGATTCTTTTGCGTCCATTTCGGCATTGCGTTCAGCAACGCGTTTGCGCTGCTCATCGGTCAGTTCCACTTTGTCGGCGGTGTCACGCAGGGTCATCAGGCCGCCAACTATAGCGCCGATGACTACGATGAGAATTATCCAACCATACCAGGGCATTGTGTTCTCCTTGAAGGGCACGTAGCTGAGCAAATAATTTGCGAAGCGTAGTGCTGTCTATCCCGTTAAGTGTGTGAGTTATCAGTGATTTCATTGTAGGCCGGTTATTTTTTCGTGCGCGTGTGATCACCTCAAGATGATTAAAGTTATGAAAATACGATCATCGGGTGCCGGTAGGCGGCGGCTTCCGCTACAATGCGCGCCGATTTCGACCAGCCTGAGAACCCGCTAATGTCCGACTGCCAGACTCCTATCATCGTCGCCCTGGATTACCCTACGCGTGACGCCGCACTGAAATTGGCTGATCAGTTGGACCCGAAACTGTGCCGCGTAAAAGTGGGCAAAGAGTTGTTCACCAGTTGCGCTGCTGAGATTGTGGGTACGTTGCGTGACAAAGGCTTTGAGGTCTTCCTGGACCTAAAATTCCATGACATCCCCAACACCACCGCGATGGCCGTAAAGGCTGCTGCCGAGATGGGCGTGTGGATGGTTAACGTTCACTGTTCGGGCGGCTTGCGCATGATGGCTGCCTGCCGTGAAGAGCTGGACAAGCGCACCGGGCCGCAACCGTTGTTGATCGGTGTCACGGTATTGACCAGCATGGAGCGCGAAGACCTCGCTGCCATCGGCCTGGACATCGAGCCACAAGAGCAAGTGCTGCGTTTGGCTGCTTTGGCACAGAAGGCCGGGATGGATGGGCTGGTGTGCTCGGCTCTGGAAGCGCAAGCGCTGAAGGCCGCACACCCGTCGCTGCAATTGGTAACGCCGGGGATTCGTCCTGCTGGCAGTGCTCAGGATGATCAGCGTCGCATTTTGACTCCGCGTCAGGCGTTGGATGCGGGTTCTGATTACCTGGTTATTGGTCGCCCGATCAGCCAAGCGGCTGATCCGGCCAAAGCATTGGCTGCCGTTGTTGCCGAAATAGCTTAAGCGCGAGTGAAGTCGCCGCAGCCTGGGCTGCGGCGACCTATGTTTTAAACCTTCAGTACCAACTTGCCGAAGTTTTCTCCGCTGAACAGCTTGAGCAGGGTTTCGGGGAAAGTCTCCAGCCCTTCAACAATGTCTTCCTTGCTTTTAAGTTGGCCTTTGGCCAGCCAAGCAGCCATTTCTTGTGCGGCCGCTGCGTAACGGTCGGCATAGTCCATCACTACAAACCCTTCCATACGCGCACGATTGACGAGCAGTGACAGATAGTTCGCTGGCCCTTTGACAGCTTCCTTGTTGTTGTACTGGCTGATCGCGCCGCAGATGATTACGCGCGCCTTGAAACGCAAGCGACTGAGCACAGCATCCAGAATATCGCCGCCCACGTTGTCGAAATACACGTCGACCCCTTTAGGGCATTCACGTTTCAGGCCCGCGAGAACGTCTTCGTTCTTGTAGTCAATCACGCCGTCAAAGCCCAGCTCATTAATCAGGTAAGCGCATTTGTCTTTGCCGCCTGCGATACCGACCACATGACAGCCCTTGAGCTTGGCGATTTGCCCGGCAATGCTGCCGACGGCGCCCGCAGCGCCAGAAATCACTACGGTGTCTCCGGCTTTAGGTGCTCCCACGTCGAGCAACGCGAAGTAGGCGGTCATGCCGGTCATGCCCAGCGCTGACAAGTACACCGGCAAAGGCACCAGTTTGGGATCAACTTTGTAGAAACCGCGGGGTTCCCCAACAAAGTAGTCCTGTACGCCCAGCGCGCCGTTAACGTAATCACCGACGCTAAAGTCGGGATGATTCGAGGCAACGACTTTGCCGACGCCCAGAGCGCGCATCACGTCGCCGAGAGCCACCGGGGGAATGTAGGACTTGCCTTCATTCATCCAGCCGCGCATTGCGGGGTCGAGGGACAGGTATTCATTTTTAACCACGACTTGCCCGTCGCCGGGCTCAGCCACAGGCACCTGTTGATAGGTGAAAATGTCGCGGGTTACTGCGCCGACGGGGCGTTTGGCGAGAAGGAATTGGCGGTTAGTCTCGGCGGTCATCGTAGGCACTCATCATTAAGGCAAAGGAGGTTGATAGACGTTCTGGGCCGTGTCGGCAAGCGAACATGATCTTACGAATGCTTTTTCATCAATTGGGATGATGTTGGTAGGCGGACTTATATCACTTCGATAAATAAGTTGTTTGGGTGTGCCTACACTGAAAACAGATTTTCCCCTTTGAGGATAAGAATAATGAGCATGACGTTTTCCGGGCGAGTGACTGTGGTGACCGGGGCCGGTGCCGGTATCGGGCGGGCCACGGCACTGGCCTTTGCGGCCGAGGGCTTGAAGGTCGTTGTGGCCGATCTGGATGCCGCGAGCGGGGAGGGCACTGTCGAGCTGATCAAGGCCGCCGGTGGCAGCGCAGCATTTGTACGTTGCAATGTCGCCCTCAAGGCGGACGTCAGACATTTGATGGAGCAGACCCTCAGCACTTATGGCCGTCTGGATTACGCCTTCAACAATGCTGGCATCGAAATCGAGCACGGCCGCTTGGCGGACGGCACCGAGGATGAATTCGACGCAATCATGGGCGTGAACGTCAAAGGTGTGTGGTTGTGCATGAAATATCAGTTGCCTCTGATGCTCAGCCAGGGCGGTGGAGCGATCGTCAATACTGCGTCCGTGGCAGGCCTTGGCGCCGCGCCGAAGATGAGTATCTACTCGGCGTCAAAGCACGCGGTGATTGGTCTGACAAAGTCGGCGGCCATTGAATACGCAAAGAAAAAGATCCGCGTGAATGCGGTGTGCCCGGGCGTGATTGACACAGATATGTTCCGCCGCGCGTACGAGGCAGAACCGAGAAAGGCGGAGTTCGCTGCGGCGATGCACCCGGTCGGGCGAGTGGGCACGGTAGAGGAGGTAGCGAGTGCTGTGCTGTACCTGTGTTCGGACGGTGCAGCATTTACCACGGGTCATGCCTTGGCAATTGATGGCGGGGCTTTAGCGATTTAATGAAACCGCTGAAGGCTGCGATCTTTTGATGTTGAAAAAGATCGCAGCCCACGTTGAGCCATGACTCAGCGGGTTTTCCAGTTCAAAATCATCAGCGTCAACACGCCTGCTACGATGCCCCAGAACGCAGAGCCGACCGAGAACAGGCTCATGCCTGATGCGGTGACCATAAACGTCACCAGCGCAGCTTCTCGCTCTTTGGACTCCGTCATGGCAACAGTCAGGCCGTTGATGATCGAACCAAACAGTGCCAAGGCCGCAATCGACAGCACCAGTTCTTTAGGGAAGGCGGCAAACAAGGCGGCCAATGTGGCGCCAAAAATGCCTGCAATGCCATAGAAAATCCCGCACCACATGGCCGCGGTGTAACGCTTTTTGGGGTCTTTATGGGCATGTGGCCCGGTGCAGATGGCCGCGCTGATGGCCGCCAGGTTGATCCCGTGTGAACCAAAAGGGGCGAGCAGCAGCGAGGCTACCCCCGTGGTGGTAATCAGCGGCGAAGCGGGCACGGTATAACCGTCGGCGCGTAACACGGCGATGCCCGGCATGTTCTGCGAGGTCATGGCGACAACAAACAGCGGGATGCCGATGCTGATGGTGGCTGCCAGCGAAAAGGAAGGCGTGGTCCACACCGGCACGGCCACTTCCAGGGCGAAACCATTGAAATCCAGCAGCCCGAGCAACCCCGAAATCACGATGCCAATCACCAGCGCGGCCAATACCGCGTAGCGCGGCGACAGGCGTTTGACGATCAGGTAGGTAAAAAACATGCCGATCACCAGGCCGGTCTGATGCTGCGCAGCGACAAATATCTCGCTACCGATCTTGAACAAGATACCGGCCAGCAATGCCGCAGCCAGGGACGCCGGAATGCGTTTTACCAGGCGCTCAAAACTCCCGGTTACCCCACAGATAATCACCAGCACGGCACATGTGATGTACGCACCGATGGCCTCGTGGTAACTGACGCCACCTAAACTTGTGATCAGCAAGGCCGCGCCGGGCGTTGACCAGGCGATGGTAATGGGGGTGCGATAACGCAGGGATAAGCCTATGCTGCAAATGGCCATACCAATGGACAGCGCCCAAATCCATGAAGAGATTTGTCCGCTGGTCAAACCTGCTGCCTGGCCTGCTTGAAACATCAGCACCAATGAGCTGGTATAGCCGGTCATCATTGCAATGAAACCCGCGACCACCGCAGAAGGTGAGGTGTCGGCCAACGGGTGCAAGCGTGGCTGAGTGGCGTCGGTCATAAAACGCAATTCCTTGTACTGGGCAGAGTGCTCTGCAAAAGCTGTTCTTGATAAGACAGTGAACAGTGCGCAAGCCTAAACGCAAAAGTAACATTTCATTGCAATACAGCCGGGATATCAAACGGCCATACAGTCGTGCATACACTCGGGGTTGTGTACAATGCGGCCAGTTTTCTTGCATTAATTCATTGTCAGCGAGGCCCGTTTACGTATAAACGTAACGCTCAATTTGCCGCCGCTTTTCCCATTCGAGTGCCCATGAACGAACAGTTGCAGCCTCTCAAGAAACCCACCCGCGCCGGCAAGGCCGGTCGCAGCGGAACCCAGGACGATATTGTCTACGCGCATATCTTCGAGGCCATTCTCGAACAGCGTCTGGCGCCGGGCACAAAGTTGAGCGAAGAGGCGCTGGGCGAAATCTTTGGCGTAAGTCGGACCATTATCCGCCGCGCACTCTCGCGTCTGGCCCATGAAGGGGTTGTATTGCTGCGCCCCAATCGTGGCGCAGTGGTAGCTAGCCCGAGTGTTGAAGAAGCGCGCCAAGTCTTTCTTGCTCGCCGTCTGGTGGAAAAAGCCATTACGGAATTGGCCGTGGTTCATGCTACGGCGGATGATCTGGCTGAGTTGCGCAAAATGGTCCAGGACGAGCGCGACAGTTTCTCGCGGGGCGATCGTGGTGCAGGCATTCGGTTGTCGGGCGAGTTTCACTTGAAGCTGGCTGAAGCCGCCAAGAACGCGCCGCTGATTAGCTTTCAGCGCAGCCTGGTGTCGCAAACGTCGTTGATTATTGCCCAGTACGAAAGCGGCAACCGCTCACACTGCTCCTACGACGAGCACATGCAACTGATCGATGCCATCGAAGCCCGTGACGGTGCACTGGCAGTGGACCTGATGATGCATCACATGGACCACATCGACAGCAAGCTCAACCTCGACGAAGAAGGCGCCTCGGACGATTTGCATGCGGTGTTCTCGCACCTGCTGCAAACCAAAGGCAAAAGCCATCGCTAACCTGTAGTCGCTGACGAGGCACGAGGCTGCGATGGGGTGCGAAGCGGCCCCATAAGGCGATCCTGCGGCCCGCATCGCAGCCTCGTCCCTCGTCAGCGACTACACGTGTTCTGGCCAGTCCCTTAACGCTGATGCACCAGGTTCCCTGCCGCGTACGTCTGCTCAACCGTGCGGTCATCCCCCAAGGTCATCAACACAAACAACGTGTCGGCGATGTCTTTGGATTGTTGCAGGCGATAGCTCATCAGCGGCGTAGCGTTGTAGTCCAGTACCACAAAGTCTGCGTCGGTACCCGGTTTCAGGGTGCCGATCTTGTCTTCCAGGCGCAGCGCCCGCGCCCCACCCAGGGTAGCCAAATACAGCGACTTGAACGGGTTGAGGCGTGCGCCTTGCAATTGCATGACCTTGTAGGCTTCGTTCAGGGTGTTAAGCAGCGAGAAGCTTGTCCCGGCGCCTACGTCGGTGCCCAGGCCAACATTGAGCTTGTGCTTTTCGGCCATCGGCAAGTTGAACAGGCCACTGCCCAGAAACAGGTTGGACGTCGGGCAGAAGGCCACGGCGGAGCCGGTTTCAGCCAGGCGTGCGCATTCTTCGTCGCACAGGTGTACGCCGTGGGCAAAGACCGAACGTTCGCCCAAGAGTTGGTAATGGTCGTACACGTCCAGATAGCCCTTGCGCTCGGGGAACAGCGATTTTACCCACTCGATTTCCTGAAGGTTTTCGCTGATATGGGTGTGCAAATACACGTCCGGGTATTCGCTCAACAACTTGCCCGCCAGGGTTAATTGTTCTGGTGTGCTGGTCGGCGCGAAACGCGGGGTCACGGCGTAGTGCAAGCGGCCTTGACCATGCCAGCGTTCGATCAGCGCCTTGCTGTCGTTGTAGCCTGATTCGGCAGTGTCTGTCAGGTAGTCCGGTGCATTGCGGTCCATCATGACTTTGCCTGCGATCAGGCGCAGGTCCAGACGTTGTGCGGCTTCGAACAGGGCATCTACCGATTGCGGGTGCACACTGCCGAAGACCAGGGCTGTGGTTGTGCCGTTGCGTAGTAGCTCTTTCAGGAAAATATCCGCGACTTTCTCGGAATGTGCCTTGTCGGCGAACTGGTTTTCGCACGGGAACGTGTAGGTGTTCAGCCAGTCGAGCAGCTGCTCGCCGTAGGCGCCAATCATTCCGGTCTGTGGGAAATGGATATGGGTGTCGATAAAGCCCGGGGTGATCAGCGCATCGCTGTAGAAGGTAATGTCAGTGTCGGCAGGTAACGTCTCGAGCAGGTCCAGGGCATTGCCCAGCGCGGTGATTTTGCCGTCCTCGACCACCAGCAGGCCATCTTCAAAATACTCGTAGGAGGCCTCTATCCCGACTTCGGCAGGGTCGGCGATGCTGTGCAGAATGGCGGCGCGGTAGGCTTTACAGGTCATAACAACTCTCAGTGCGTGGCATGGCTGCGTCGCGAAGACGCCACCAATTGTGTAAGGGGTTCAGCGCCAATCGGTTCGGCGCAGGCAGTGTGCTGGCCGAAGTGGGCGTTATAAGTGGCGATAATTTCGCCGGCGATGGAGATCGCGATTTCAATCGGTAACTTGCCCTTCACCTCATTTAAGCCCATCGGGCAGCGCATACGCTGCAGAGGGTCGGCGCTGATGCCGCGCTCACGCAGGCGATGTTCAAACTTCATGCGCTTGGTTTTTGAGCCAATCAAGCCGAAGTAGGCAAAGTCGTTGCGTTTGAGCAGGGCGGCGCTGAGTTCCAGGTCCAGGGCGTGATTATGCGTCATGACGATGCAGTAGCAACCCGCAGGCAGCGTATTGATTTCATCTACCGGGTCTTCGCAGACTATTTTGCGTACTCCGGCCGGTATCAATGCCGGGAATTCTTGCTCCCGCGAATCAATCCAGCGCACGCGGCAGGGCAGGCTGGCCAGCAGGGGCACCAGTGCGCGGGCGACATGCCCGGCGCCGAACACCGCTATGTGTGCTTGCACCTGACCCATGGGTTCAAACAGCAGCACGGCCACGCCGCCACAGCATTGACCAAGACTGGCGCCGAGGCTGAAGCGCTGCAGGTGCGGCCCTTGTGAGTGGGCAGCGAGCATCTCGCGGGCGATGTGCATGGCTTTAAATTCCAGATGGCCACCACCGATGGTGTCGTAGACCTGGCTGGCGCTGATCAGCATCTTTGCCCCCGCATTTCGCGGTGTTGAGCCTTGTTCTTCGATAAGCGTGACCAGTACGCTCGGTTCACCCTGTTGCTGCAAATCGGCCAGTGCGCGGATCCACTCATTCATGGTTTGGTCCTCGCTTATTTGTAGCCGCTGCCGCAGGCTGCGATAAGGGTCGCAGGACCTTCGGTTTTTCAGGGCTGCTACGCAACCCATCGCAGCCTTCGGCAGCGGCTACAGCCTTACGCATCTGCTCACAGCCCCACAACACCCGTTCCGGCGTAGCAGGCGTATCAATATCGGGTTGCACGCGATAATCGGCGAGGCTAGCGACCGCGTCTTTTATCGCGCACCACGCGGCAATACCGAGCATAAAGGGCGGCTCGCCCACGGCTTTGGAATGGAACACCGTGTCTTCCGGGTTTTTGCGGTTTTCGACCAATTTCACCCGCAGATCCAATGGCATGTCGGCCACCGCCGGGATCTTGTAGCTGGCCGGGCCGCTGGTCAGCAGCTTGCCCTTGGCGTTCCATACCAGTTCTTCGCTGGTCAGCCAGCCCACGCCCTGCACATAGCCGCCTTCAACCTGGCCCACATCAATGGCCGGGTTCAGCGAGGCGCCCACGTCATGCAGGATGTCGGTACGCAACATTTTGTATTCCCCGGTCAGGGTGTCGACGATCACCTCTGCGCAGGCAACCCCAAAAGCGTAGTAGTAAAACGGCCGGCCACGGGCCTGGCTGCGGTCGTAAAAAATCTTCGGGGTTTTGTAATAGCCGGTACTGGAGAGCGAGACTTGGCCGAAGTAGGCCTGCTGGATCAGTGCTGCAAAACTCAGAATCTGTTCACCGATGCGCACCAATCCGTTATGGAACACCACGTCCTGGGCGCTGACCTGGTACTTTTCTGCGGCAAACTCAATCAATCGCTGCTTGATGGTTTGAGCCGCATTTTGCGCTGCCTTGCCATTCAGGTCTGCCCCGCTGGAGGCCGCCGTGGGTGAGGTGTTGGGCACTTTCTCGGTATGAGTGGCGGTGATGTGCACGCGGTCGACTTCCACCTGAAACACCTCGGCCACCACTTGCGCGACCTTGATATTCAGGCCCTGGCCCATTTCTGTGCCGCCGTGGTTCAAGTGAATGCTGCCATCGGTGTAAATGTGTATCAGCGCTCCGGCCTGGTTGAGAAAGCTGGCAGTGAACGAAATGCCGAATTTGACCGGGGTGAGGGCCAGGCCTTTTTTCAGGATCGGGCTGCTGGCATTGAAGGCCTTGATCGCCGCGCGACGCTCCGCGTATTGGCTGCTGGCTTCGAGATCGGCGGTCATTTCATGGAGCAAGTTGTGCTCCACGGGTTGGTAATAGTGAGTCACGTTGCGCTCGGTTTTGCCGTAATAATTGACCTTGCGCACCGCCAGCGGGTCCAGGTGCAAATGCCGGGCAATCCGGTCCATGACCTCCTCAATGGCGACCATGCCTTGCGGGCCGCCGAAGCCGCGATACGCCGTATTGGAGGCCGTGTTGGTTTTGCAGCGGTGCCCATGGATTGTGGCATCGCCCAAGTAATACGCGTTGTCGGCGTGAAACATGGCGCGGTCAACAATGGACCCTGACAAGTCGGGCGAGTAGCCGCAGTTGGCCGCCAGGTCTAGTTGGATACCTTGCAGCCGCCCGTTGTCATCGAACCCGACGTCGTACTCGATATAAAAAGGGTGACGCTTGCCGGTCATCTGCATGTCTTCGCTTCGTGGCAGGCGCATCTTGGTTGGTTGCCCGGTCAGGTGCGCAACCACCGCACACAAGCACGCGGGGCTGGCCGCCTGGGTCTCTTTGCCACCAAAGCCGCCGCCCATGCGGCGCATGTCTACCGCGACTTTATTCATCGGTACGCCCAGCACTTCGGACACCAGCTTCTGGATCTCGGTCGGGTGCTGGGTTGAGCAATACACGATCATGCCGCCGTCTTCAGTGGGCATGACTGAAGAGATCTGTGTTTCAAGGTAAAAATGCTCTTGCCCACCGATGTGCAGTTGACCTTGCAGCCGATGGGTGGCCTGTCTCAGCGCGGTGCTGGCGTCGCCACGTTGGTGAGTATGGCTGTCGAGCACAAAGTGTTTTTTGCGCAGTGCTTCTACGACATCAAGTACTGGCTCAAGGTCTTCGTACTCGATCACGGCCGCCATTGCTGCCTTGCGGGCGGTGTCCAGGTCGCTGGCGGCCACCGCTAGTACCGGCTGCCCGACAAACTCCACGGTATCGATGGCCAATAACGGATCGCCCGGCAACAGCGGGCCGATGTCTTTGAGGCCGGGGATGTCCTCGTGGGTGATCACCCGTCGCACACCGGCAAAGGCATAGCAGGGCGCGGTAACGATGCGGATGATGCGTGCGTGGGCGCGGTCAGACAAACGCGCGTACACGTGCAACTGGTTGGGGAATTCCAGCCGGTCATCGATGTACTGTGCCTCGCCCGACACATGTTTATCTGCGCTGTCATGTTTGACGCTGCGGCCCACACCGGTTTTCAAATCCTGGGCAAACAGGGCGCTCAGTTCAGCCTGGGACATTTCGATCGCGTGAGAGTTAGACATAAGCCGTTACCCGCGTTTGAAGGTCCGGGGTTTGCTGTTCGATAAAGTATTTGCGCAACAGGTTTTGCGCGCACAGCAAGCGGTATTCCTTGCTGGCGCGAAAGTCCGAGAGCGGGCTGAAATCCTGCGACAAGGCGTTGCAGGCTCGCTCCACCGTTGCGCTGTTCCAGGGCGCGTTGTGCAAGACCGCCTCGCAGGCGCTGGCGCGTTTGGGCGTGCCTGCCATGCCGCCGAAGGCTATGCGGGCGTCGATCACCACGCCGTTTTCGATGTGCAGATTGAACGCAGCGCACACGGCGCTGATGTCGTCATCAAGACGCTTGGAGATTTTATAGGCGCGAAAAAAATGGCTGGCCTTGGCGCGCGGGATGACGATTTTCTCGATGAATTCGCCTTCAGCTTGGGCGATCACCCGGTAGTCCATAAAGTAATCTTCCAGCGCCAGCGTGCGACGTGTAGCCCCTTTGCGTAAGACCAGTTGTGAGCCGAGGGCAATCAGCAGAGGTGGCGAATCACCAATGGGCGAAGCGTTGCCGATGTTGCCGCCCAAGGTGCCCTGGTTGCGAATTTGCAGCGAAGCAAAACGCTGTAACAGCTCACCGAAGTCCGGGTATTCGGCGTTGAGCGTGTGGTAAACATCCGCGAGCGTCACTGCAGCGCCGATTTCGAGGCGATCGGCAAAGCGTTCGATGCGCTTTAGCTCGGCAATCTGCCCGAGAGCAATCATCACCGGCAGGCTGCGGTGAAGTTGCGTGACCTCCAGCGCCAGGTCGGTCCCGCCCGCCAGCAGGCGCGCCTGGGGATGCGCTGCATAGGCGCGGGCCAGCTCGTCAAGCGTAAGCGGCAGCAGGCAACGGTTGTCGCCGTTATTCAGTTCGCTGGCGCCGACGGGGCGGATGGCCTTGAGCTTGGCCAAGGTCGCGCCGTGTTGTGCATCAAATTGGTCCGCAGGCACTGAGTGGCAGGCTTGCGCCGCGGCGGCCAGAATCGGTCGATAGCCGGTGCAGCGGCAGAGGTTGCCGGCCAGTGCTTCGTGGGCCTGCTGGTGGTTGGCCTCAGGGCTGTTTTTTTGCAGGGCAAACAACGACATGACAAAGCCGGGTGTGCAAAAGCCGCATTGCGAGCCGTGGCAGTCGACCAGCGCCTGCTGCACGCTGTGGAGCTGGCCCTGGTGCTTGAGGTCTTCGACGCTGATTAACTGCTTGCCATGCAAGGCCGAAACGAAGGTCAGGCAGGCATTCAGGCTGCGATAGCGCAGGCCTTCAGTGCCTTGCTCGTCGGTATGCAACTCACCAATAACCACTGTGCAGGCGCCGCAATCACCGCTGGCACAACCTTCCTTGGTGCCGGGTTTGTGCAGGTGCTGACGCAGGTAATTAAGTACGGTGAGGTTGGGGTCCAGTGCATGTTCAGTGCGTAGCGTCTGATTAACTAAAAACTGGATCACGGGCGGCCTCGCACTGCACTATTTTTATCGGGCGGGATGAATTGAATCTAGTCATTGCTGACTTCAGGGTCAAGAAATGCCAGTGAGTCATCCCGGTGATTGATCGCGACACGATTTATTTGCTTATTTCGTGCCACATTCGGCGCCCGAGACACTCTGCTTGCACCGCGCAAGTGCGTTACACTCCGCCGCCTGCACTGATCGAAGATTTTGAAGGTACAACATGACGTTCAAGGCGCCGGATAGCCTCGCCGAGCAAATAGCTCACCACCTCGCTGAGCGGATTATTCGTGGCGAGCTCAAGCCTGGAGAACGCATTCAAGAACAGAAGGTAACGCTGGCGCTCAATGTCAGCCGCGGCTCTGTGCGCGAAGCGTTGTTGATCCTGGAGCGTCGACACTTGATCGCGATCCTTCCACGGCGTGGGGCACATGTCACCGAGCTCACTGCGCACAAGGTCCAAAGCCTGTGTACGTTGATGAGCGAGATGTACATTTTGCTCGGCAATGCCGTTGCGCAGCGCTGGACAGCGCCGTCTGACCTGGGGCCTTTCCTGCAAATCCAGCAGCGTCTGGTCGACAGCTACGAGCGCCAGGACATCAGCGCCTTTGTTGAAGACAGCTTCAACGTGATGCGCGCTGCCTACCCGTTTGCCGATAACCCGTACCTGCAAGAAACCGTCGAAAATCTGCACCCGGCCATGAGCCGTGCCTATTACCTGGCACTGGAACAACGCAAGGCCGAGATGAGCGAGTTTCTGGCGCTGTTCGCGGAGTTGCTTGAGGCGGTTCTAGCGCGTGATTTATCGCAAATTCGTGTCGTACTGAGCCGATATGCTCAGCGCAGTTGTGACCTGGTGTTGTCTGCCTTGACGGTTGCCTAAGCGTGCGTCTCAAGTGCATCAAACTGGCGGGCTTCAAATCCTTCGTTGACCCGACAACGGTTAACTTTCCGAGCAATATGGCGGCCGTGGTTGGCCCCAACGGTTGCGGCAAGTCGAACATTATCGACGCCGTACGCTGGGTAATGGGCGAAAGCTCGGCCAAAAACCTGCGCGGCGAGTCGATGACCGACGTCATCTTCAACGGCTCCACCAGCCGTAAACCCGTGAGCCAGGCCAGCATTGAACTGGTGTTTGATAACTCCGACGGCACACTGCTGGGCGAATATGCGGCCTACGCCGAGATCTCCATCCGCCGTAAAGTGACCCGCGACAGCCAGACCACCTATTACCTCAACGGCACCAAGTGCCGTCGTCGTGACATCACCGATATTTTCCTCGGCACTGGCCTGGGGCCACGCAGCTACTCGATCATCGAGCAGGGCATGATCTCCAAGCTGATCGAGTCCAAGCCCGAAGACCTGCGCAACTTTATCGAAGAAGCGGCCGGCATCTCCAAGTACAAGGAGCGACGCCGCGAGACCGAAAACAGGATTCGTCGCACCCACGAGAACCTCGCGCGCCTGACCGACTTGCGTGAAGAGCTGGGTCGCCAGCTTGAGCGTCTGCACCGTCAGGCCCAGGCCGCCGAGAAGTACCAGGAATACAAAGCCGAAGAGCGTCAGCTCAAGGCGCAGTTGTCCGCGTTGCGCTGGCAAGCCCTGAACGAGCAGGTGGGCCAGCGCGAAACGATCATTGGCGATCAGGAAGTCAGCTTTGAAGCGTTGGTCGCTGAGCAGCGCAATGCCGATGCCAGCATCGAACGCCTGCGTGACGGGCATCACGACCTGTCAGAACGCTTTAATTTGGTGCAAGGGCGCTTCTATTCGGTGGGTGGCGACATCGCCCGCGTCGAACAAAGCATCCAGCACGGGCAGCAACGTTTGCGTCAGTTGCAAGACGACTTGCGCGAAGCCGAGCGCTCGCGCCTTGAAACCGAGTCGCACCTGGGGCATGACCGCACAATGCTGGCGACGCTGGGTGAAGAGCTCGAAATGTTGGTGCCCGAACAGGAACTGACCAGCGCCGCCGCTGAAGAGTCGGCGGCCGCGCTCGAAGAGTCCGAAGTCACCATGCATGCCTGGCAAGAGCAGTGGGATGCCTTCAACCTGCGCTCGGCTGAGCCGCAACGCCAATCCGAAGTCCTGCAAGCGCGTATCCAGCAACTGGAAACCAGTATGGAACGCGTGGCTGAACGCCAGCGTCGCTTGGCCGAAGAGCGTGCCTTGCTCGCAGCAGACCCGGAAGATGCAGCGATTCTTGAACTGAGTGAGTTGCTGGCGACCAGCGAACTCACCCAAGAAGAGCTGCAAGCCAGCGAAGAACAGGTGATCGAGCGCCTTGAGCAAGTGCGTCACGACTTGCAGCAAGCCACGCAAAATCAGCAGCAGGCCCAGGGCGAGTTGCAGCGGCTTAACGGTCGTCTGGCTTCCCTTGAGGCACTGCAGCAGGCCGCGCTGGACCCTGGCGCCGGTGCAGGCGAATGGCTGCGTGAGCAGCAATTGGCTGAGCGTCCACGTCTGGCGGAAGGCCTGCGGGTTGTAGCCGGATGGGAGCTTGCGGTCGAAACGGTGCTGGGTGCCGACCTCCAGGCCGTGTTGGTGGATGATTTTTCCCAAGTGGATCTGGCGGGCTTTGCCCAAGGTGATTTACGCCTGTTCAGCGCCGACGCCACCGCGAGCCGCATCGCGGGCAGTTTGCTGGACAAAGTCGAAGCCGATTTTGACTTGGCGCCTTGGCTGGGGCAGGTCAAACCGGTTGAAACCCTTGAGCAGGCACTGGCAGCGCGTGGGCAACTGGCCGACGGCCAAAGCCTGATCAGCCGTGACGGTTATTGGGTCGGGCGCAACTTTTTGCGTGTGCGCCGCGCCAGTGAAGCCGAAAGCGGCGTGTTGGCCCGCGGCCAGGAAATCCAGCGTCTGGGGATTGAGCGCGAAGAGCGTGAAGCGACTTTGGCGACCCTTGAGGATCAGTTGCAACGCTTGCGTAAGCAGCAAGTCGCTCAAGAAGACGCGCGTGAGCAAGTTCGTCGCCGCTTGCAGGACGAAGCCCGCCAACAAGGCGAGATCAAAGCCAAGCTGTCTGCCAGTAAAGCCAAGGTCGAGCAGTTGACCTTGCGCCGTCGGCGGCTTGACGAAGAGCTGGCCGAGCTCAGCGAGCAACGTGCGCTGGAGCATGAGCACGTTGGTGAGGCGCGCCTGAACTTGCAGCAAGCGCTGGATGCGATGGCCACTGACACCGAGCAGCGCGAACTGCTACTGGCTCAACGCGACAGCTTGCGCGAACGCCTTGATCGGGTGCGTCAAGAAGCCCGTCAGCACAAGGATCACGCCCACCAATTGGCCGTACGCCTGGGCTCACTCAGGGCGCAGCACGATTCGACCCGTCAGGCGCTGGAGCGGCTGGAGCTGCAATCTGAGCGGCTCGCTGAAAAGCGTGAGCAGCTCACCCTCAATCTGGAGGAGGGCGAAGCCCCTCTTGAAGAGCTGCGCCTTAAACTTGAAGAGTTGCTGGATAAACGCCTGAGCGTTGACGAGGAACTTAAAGTTGCGCAATTGGCTCTTGAAGATGCGGACCGTGAATTGCGCGACGCTGAAAAGCGCCGCAACCAGGCCGAGCAACAGTCTCAACTGATTCGTGGCCAGCTTGAGCAGCAGCGTATGGAATGGCAGGCGCTGACAGTTCGGCGCACGGCCTTGCAAGATCAGTTGCTGGCAGACGGTTATGACTTGCACGGGGTGCTGGCAACATTGAGTAACGAACTCAATGAGCAGCAGGCCGAAGAGGAACTTGAGCGGATTGCTGCGCGCATTCAGCGTTTGGGTGCGATTAACCTCGCGGCCATTGATGAATACCAGCAGCAGTCCGAGCGTAAGCGTTATCTGGATGCCCAGGATGCCGATCTGGTCGAAGCACTGGACACCCTGGAAAACGTTATTCGCAAGATTGATAAAGAAACCCGCAGTCGCTTCAAAGACACCTTTGATCAGATAAATGGTGGATTACAGGCACTTTTCCCAAAAGTTTTCGGTGGCGGCAGCGCTTATTTGGAACTGACGGGCGAAGATTTACTCGATACAGGGGTAACGATCATGGCGAGGCCGCCGGGCAAAAAGAACAGCACGATTCATTTGCTGTCCGGTGGTGAGAAGGCATTGACGGCTCTGGCATTGGTTTTTGCCATTTTTAAACTCAATCCGGCGCCGTTCTGCATGCTCGACGAAGTTGATGCACCACTTGATGACGCGAACGTGGGGCGCTATGCGCGGTTGGTTAAAGAGATGTCCCAGACCGTGCAATTCATCTACATCACCCACAACAAAATCGCCATGGAAATGGCTGATCAGTTGATGGGGGTGACGATGCATGAGCCAGGTTGTTCACGTCTTGTTGCGGTTGATGTTGAGGAAGCAATGGCAATGGTCGATGCATGAGCTATAAGCAAGTAGGGGTAAAATTTTCTTCATGTAAGAAAATCCCTACAGATTTGGCTGATGAGACGTGTAGGTCATCGGCTACATGGGCCTAACTCAAGGTGACAGACGGTGTAAAGTTATCTTTGGTCGTGTTAATTTAGCGTCTAATTTTTTTGCACGTGGAAAAACGTCATTCAGAACATAGAGTTGGCGCCACGTTTTAAAGGGCTTTAGGCTCTTCTTCATAGAATCATTTTTTTAGGGGCACGGGATTACATGGAAATCGGTCTGCGCGAGTGGCTGATAGTCATCGGCATAGTGGTCATCGCCGGTATTCTTTTTGACGGCTGGCGTCGTATGCGTGGCGGTAAAGGGAAGCTCAAGTTTCGTCTTGACCGCAGTTTTTCCAATGTGCCCGACGAGGAAAACAGCGCCGAGCTGTTAGGCCCGTCACGGGTTCTGGATACGCCGGATCACAAAGAGCCGCAGCTCGATGAGCATGACCTGCCATCGGTAAGCATGCCGCCCCGTGAGAAGTCCTCCAAGCGCGGTAAACGTGCCAGTGAGCCAAGCCAGGGTGACTTGAACCTCAACCTCGATCTTGATGATGACGGTCCAAGCTTCAGTGCGCGTGACGATGATGCTCCTGTTGAAACCAAGCCACGCGGGCGTCAGACGCCAGCAGTGGCTGCGGCAGAAAGCAAAGAGCCCGCACCGGCAACCGAAGAAGTGCTGGTCATCAGCGTTATCAGCCGTGACCCTGCAGGCTTCAAAGGCCCGGCGCTTCTGCAAAACATTCTTGAGAGCGGCTTGCGTTTCGGTGAAATGGATATTTTCCACCGTCACGAAAGCATGGCCGGCAACGGCGAAGTCCTGTTCTCCATGGCCAACGCCGTGAAACCGGGCGTGTTCGATCTGGACGACATCGATCTGTTCAGCACGCCAGCGGTGAGCTTCTTCCTCGGCTTGCCAGGCCCGCGTCATCCCAAGCAGGCGTTTGATGTGATGGTGGCAGCAGCGCGCAAGTTGTCCCAGGAACTCAACGGCGAACTCAAAGACGACCAGCGCAGCGTGTTGACGGCTCAGACTATTGAGCATTACCGCCAGCGCATCGTCGAATTCGAGCGTCGTGCCCTGACTCAAAAACGCTAAAGCCGTGGGGGCTGTGTGATCGCTCCCGCTGAGTGAACTATGAATTAACACATGAGCAGCCTCGGCTGCTCATTTGCTTTGTGAGAGAAAACCCCATGACCGCCGCCAACACCCGCATTCTAGAGCTGCGCGCTGAACTGGATCAGCATAACTACCGCTACCACGTACTCGACGAGCCGAGCATCCCGGACGCCGAGTACGACCGGCTGTTTCGTGAGCTTAAAGCCCTGGAAGCGGAACACCCGGAACTGGTGACGGCAGATTCGCCGACCCAGCGCGTGGGCAGTGCGGCGTTGTCGGCCTTTACTCAAGTGCGCCACGAAGTGCCCATGCTGAGCCTGGGTAACGCGTTTGATGAAACCGACATGCGCGAATTTGATCGGCGTGTCAGCGAGGGGCTGGATTTACCGGCGGGCGACCTGTTCGGCGGCGGTGCAGAAGTTGAATACAGCTGCGAACCCAAGCTAGATGGTCTGGCGGTCAGCTTGCTGTATCAGGATGGCGTTCTGGTGCGCGGCGCGACTCGAGGTGATGGCACCACCGGTGAAGACATCAGCGTCAACGTGCGCACTGTGCGCAACATCCCGCTTAAGTTGCAGGGCAGCGGCTGGCCTGCGGTGCTTGAAGTGCGCGGTGAAGTGTTTATGTCCAAGGCGGGTTTTGACCGCCTCAATGAAGCCCAGCTTGCGGCGGGTGGCAAAACCTTTGCCAACCCGCGTAACGCAGCGGCTGGCAGTCTGCGCCAACTGGATTCGAAAATCACCGCCAGCCGTCCGCTGGAGTTTTGCTGCTATGGGCTGGGGCAAGTTTCTGAAGAGTTTGCCGATACGCACATTGGCAATCTCAAACAGTTGCAGCAGTGGGGCATGCCCATCAGTCACGAGTTGAAACTGGCCAAAGGCATTGCCGAGTGCCTGGACTACTACCGTGACATTGGTGAGCGTCGTGCCTCGTTGGCGTATGAAATCGACGGCGTGGTGTTCAAGGTCAACAGCCTGGCCTCGCAACGCGAATTGGGCTTTCGCGCACGTGAACCGCGCTGGGCAATCGCCCATAAATTCCCGGCAATGGAAGAGCTGACTGAGCTGCTGGATGTTGAGTTCCAGGTCGGGCGTACGGGGGCGGTCACTCCGGTTGCACGCCTGAAGCCAGTCAAGGTGGCGGGCGTGACCGTGTCTAATGCCACGTTGCACAACATGGACGAAGTGGCACGCTTGGGTCTGATGATTCACGACACCGTGATCATTCGCCGTGCCGGAGATGTGATCCCGCAGGTGGTGCAAGTGGTGCTCGACCGGCGCCCTGACAACGCGCGTCCGGTGCACATCCCGCAAAACTGCCCGGTGTGCGGCTCCCACGTCGAGCGCACGCAATTGATCAAGCGCAGCAAGGGCCGCGAAACCGTCAGCGAAGGTGCGGTGTACCGCTGTGTCGGGCGGCTGGCCTGCGGTGCGCAATTGAAGCAGGCGATCATCCATTTTGTCTCGCGACGGGCCATGGACATTGAAGGCCTGGGTGAAAAGAGCGTTGAGCAGTTGGTCGATGAAGGTCTGGTGAGTTCGCCTGCCGACCTGTACACCCTGTCATTTGAGCAAATCGTTGACCTGGAAGGCTTTGCCGAACTGTCGAGCAACAACTTGTTGGCGGCCATTGCCGACAGCAAGCGTCCGACACTGGCGCGATTTATCTACGCATTGGGTATTCCAGATGTAGGTGAGGAGACAGCCAAGGTTTTGGCGCGCTCATTGGGCTCTCTGGAGCGCGTGCAGCGTGCGTTGCCGCAAGTGCTCACGTACTTGCCGGACGTGGGCCTGGAAGTGGCTCACGAGATCCACAGCTTCTTCAGCGATGACCACAACCGCCAAGTGATTGGTCAATTGCTGGAGCGCGGTCTGGAATTACAGGATCAAGGTGAGCTGGGCGCTGAATTTGCCGCCAGCGCAACCTTGGGCGGGTTGATCGACAAGCTGCACATTCCGTCTGTTGGGCCGGGCGGTGCGCAGAAGCTGGCCGACAAATTCGACACCCTTGAGCGCGTGATCAACGCCGATTGGCTGGACATGCGTCAGGCCTTGCCTGAAAAGCAAGCCAAGGCCGTGCGCGAGTTCTTCGACAACCCGGACAATGCGCGACTGGCGCTGGAAGTCGAAGCGCAACTGCGTGACTTCGGCATGCACTGGCAGAGCGAGAAAAAAACCGTAGAAGGCTTGCCGCTGGCCGGGCAGACCTGGGTGTTGACTGGCTCGCTGGAATTGATGAGCCGCGATATCGCCAAAGAAAAGCTGGAAAACCTAGGCGCCAAAGTCTCGGGCTCGGTGTCCGGGAAAACCCATTGCGTCGTGGCCGGGCCGGGGGCGGGGTCCAAATTGACCAAGGCCAATGAACTGGGTCTCAAGGTGCTGGATGAAGAAGCGTTTGTAGCGTTCCTCAAAGAGCAGGGTATTAGCCTGTAACAGCTGCAAAATCTGTAGTCGCTGCCGCAGGCTGCGAAGGGTTGCGAAGCAATCCGTTGCCTCGTAGCCTGCGCGAGCTTCATCGCAGCCTTCGGCAGCGACTACGGAGCCAAATACATGCCCGAATCCAAGTACTTGAACCCATTCATTTTTTTATTCTTGAAGCAGCGGTTGTAAGTTTTCGTCAGATAGGTACAATGGCGCCGTTCGCTGCTAGGCGGATGTTGTTATGGTGACCCTATCGGTCCCTCCGCAACGATTACCCGTGAACCTGGTCAGAGCCGGAAGGCAGCAGCCACAGCGGGAACATTGTGTGCCGGGGTGTGGCTGGTGGGGTTGCCTCCATTTTAAGAATCCTCAATTCGCAGGGTTCTTAGTCCAGAAAAAATCTTCTCCTTTATAAATCTCGACGGCTGAATGCCCGGTCGACGTATTTTCACGTTTGCCTGAAATGCTTGGCCATGAGTGCCTTAGCAGTTAAAAGCGCGCACCGGATGCAATTTTGCCCCTGCTCCGCTAGCATTAGCCCCTTCCGCTTTTCAGACGCGACGGTTATCAATGAGTTATCAGGTTCTTGCACGTAAATGGCGTCCGCGCTCGTTCCGCGAAATGGTCGGCCAGACCCATGTGCTCAAGGCTCTGATCAACGCTCTGGACAGTCAGCGCCTGCACCACGCCTATCTGTTTACCGGTACGCGCGGCGTCGGCAAGACCACCATTGCGCGGATCATCGCCAAATGCCTGAACTGTGAAACAGGTATCACCTCGACGCCGTGCGGGACGTGTTCGGTGTGCCGCGAGATCGATGAGGGGCGTTTTGTCGACCTGATCGAGATCGACGCCGCGAGCCGGACCAAGGTTGAGGACACGCGTGAGCTGCTCGACAACGTGCAGTACGCGCCAAGCCGTGGGCGCTTCAAGGTCTACTTGATCGACGAAGTGCACATGCTTTCCAGCCATTCCTTCAATGCGCTGTTGAAAACCCTTGAAGAGCCGCCGCCCTACGTCAAATTCATTTTGGCGACCACCGATCCGCAAAAGCTGCCGGCGACCATCCTGTCTCGCTGCCTGCAGTTCTCGCTTAAAAACATGACCCCTGAGCGTGTTGTCGAGCATTTGACCCATGTGTTGAGTGTCGAGAACGTGCCGTTCGAAGACGATGCGCTGTGGCTGCTGGGCCGTGCCGCGGATGGCTCGATGCGTGACGCCATGAGCCTGACCGACCAAGCGATTGCCTTCGGTGAAGGCAAAGTGCTGGCGACGGATGTGCGGGCGATGCTCGGCACGCTGGATCACGGCCAGGTATTTGATCTGTTGCACGCTTTGATCCAGGGCGATGCACGGGCACTGCTGGAGGCCGTGCGGCACTTGGCCGAGCAGGGCCCGGATTGGAATGGTGTGCTCTCGGAGATTCTTAACGTTTTCCACCGCGTGGCGATTGCCCAGGCGTTGCCTGAAGGCGTCGACAACGGTCACGGCGACCGCGACCGGGTACTGTCGCTGGCGCAAGCGATGCCTGCCGAAGACGTACAGTTTTATTACCAGATGGGCCTGATCGGCCGACGCGATCTGCCGTTGGCGCCAGACCCGCGTGGTGGCTTTGAAATGGTCTTGCTGCGAATGCTGGCCTTCCGCCCGGCGGACACCGGCGATGCGCCGAGTCAGCCGCTAAAGCCAGTGGGGATCAGCCAGGCCACAGTTGATTCCGCCAACACCGTGGCGGGCTCGACGGCTGTTGCGCCGCGCGCAGAACCCGCTGCGGTGGCAGTGGCTGCGCCGGTGGTTGAAGTCGTGGCTCCTGCACCTGAAGTGGTGGCCCCTGTGGTGGTTCCTGAAGCGCCGCCAGCAGCGGAAATCGACTTGCCCTGGAATGAGCGCCCGGCGCCGGTCATCGAAGACCAGATCACGCCAGAGCCTGTACTCGAGACTGTCAGTGAGCAGCCGGATTTACCGCCCATGCCGCTACCGACCCCGGACAGCGTGGTGCCGGACGCGCCGGAGTGGGTTGCCGCACCGGTTCACGAGCCAACGCCCGAGCAGGTCGACACCGCGCTGTCCGGTATGGATCGCGACGACGAACCGCCGCTGGACGAAGACTACATAGAGCCGGACATGGATTCTGCGGCCTATAGTTACCTGGACGAGTTGGCCAGCGAGCATGCCGTCGAGCCGCAACCCGAGCCCGAACCATTACCGGCAGCCATGCCTGCCACGGGCCTGGCCCTTGAATGGCTGAACATGTTCCCCCAATTACCGGTATCAGGAATGACAGCCAGTATTGGCGCCAACTGCACCTTGATTGCGGTTGATGGCGATGACTGGCTGTTGCACCTGGACCCGGCCCATAGCGCCCTGTTTAACTCGACCCAGCAGCGTCGCCTGAATGATGCGTTGAACCAGTTTCATCAGCGCACACTCAAAGTGACCATTGAGCTGGTCAAGCCAGAGCAGGAAACCCCGGCCCAGGCCGCTTCGCGCTTGCGTGCAGAGCGTCAGCGCCTGGCTGAAGAGTCAATCTACGCAGACCCGCTGGTCCAGCAAATGATTGAACAGTTCGGCGCAGCCGTGCGTGACGATACGATTCAACCTGTCGACGTTATTGAGGCGCAAGCTTCGTAACGCCGGGTAGATACTGACAGCCCGCAGTCATTGTGACTGTGGGTGCATTGTGCAAATAACGTTTGAGGTGATTCCCATGATGAAAGGTGGCATGGCCGGCCTGATGAAGCAGGCGCAGCAGATGCAGGAAAAAATGGCCAAGATGCAGGAAGAACTGGCCAACGCTGAAGTCACCGGTAAGGCCGGTGGCGACATGGTGACGGTGGTCATGACCGGTCGTCACGACCTCAAGCGTGTGAACATTGACCCAAGCCTGCTTGAAGGCGTGAGCGAAGATGACCGCGAAGTGCTGGAAGACTTGTTCGCCGCTGCAGTCAACGACGCTGTGCGCAAGATCGAAGCCAACAGCCAGGACAAAATGTCCGGCGTAACCGCTGGCATGCAACTGCCACCGGGCATGAAGCTGCCGTTCTAAGGCGCTTGATAATGCCGGGCCCAGCGCCCGGCATTTTTTTGCCTGCCGGTTGGCATTTGACGCTGGCCCGGACCACGGGTATAAACCGCCTCTCGTTGTTTTGTCGGACCTTTCTCTATGAGCTTCAGCCCCCTTATTCGCCAACTGATCGATGCCTTGCGCACGTTGCCCGGTGTCGGCCAAAAGACTGCACAGCGCATGGCCCTGCAACTGCTCGAGCGTGATCGCAGTGGCGGTTCGCGTTTGGCGCTGGCCTTGAGTCAGGCGATGGACGGTGTGGGCCATTGCCGCCAGTGCAGAACCCTGACCGAAGATGACTTGTGCCCGCAGTGCGCCGACGTGCGCCGCGACGACACCTTGCTCTGCGTGGTGGAAGGGCCGATGGATGTCTACGCCATCGAACAGACCGGCTATCGCGGGCGGTACTTTGTGCTCAAGGGGCATTTGTCGCCCCTGGATGGCCTTGGGCCTGAGGCCATCGGGATTCCGCAGCTGATGACGCGCATTGCCGAGCAGGGCACTTTCAAGGAAGTGATCCTGGCGACCAACCCGACCGTGGAAGGTGAAGCCACAGCGCATTACATTGCCCAGTTGCTGAGCAGCAAAGGCCTGATCGCGTCACGCATCGCCCACGGCGTCCCGCTGGGTGGCGAGCTGGAACTGGTCGACGGCGGCACCCTGGCGCATTCGTTTGCCGGGCGTAAACCGATCGCTTTGTGATGACAAATCCCCTGTAGGAGCCGCCGAAGGCTGCGATCTTTTGATTCTGGGCGCAAAGATCGCAGCCTTCGTACCTCGACAGCTCCTACGGATTATTCAGTCAATGAAAACTCAGTCAGGCAAAACGTCGGCACACCCACTTCCTGCAAGCGCGTTGAGCCGCCCAATTCGGGCAAGTCAATAATCGACGCCGCTTCAAACACCTGCGCGCCCATGCGGCGTACCAGGTTCACCGCCGCCACCAGCGTCCCGCCCGTGGCGATCAAGTCGTCGACCAGCAGCAGCGAATCGCCTTCGCACAAACTGTCGGCATGCACCTCCAGAAACGCTTCGCCGTATTCCGTCTGGTAGCCTTCAGCCAATACGTCAGCGGGTAACTTGCCTTGCTTGCGAAACAGAATCAATGGTTTGTTGAGTTGATGCGCAAGCACTGAGCCGATCAGAAAGCCACGGGCATCCATGGCGCCGATGTGGCTGAATTCAACCTCGACGTAACGCTCGATAAAGGCGTCAGCAATTACGCGCATGGCGCGGGGCGACTGGTAAAGCGGGGTGATGTCGCGAAAGATCACGCCGGGCTTGGGGAAATCAAGCACCGGACGGATCAAGGATTTGAGGCAGAAGTCGTTGACCATGGGGGTGAGTGTCCTGGCGGGCTTCGGAGCCGCCAGTATACCCCTCATGTGGCCTGATCAGGCCTCCAGCGAGCCACCGGCCAGCGCGCACAGCTTGATCGGGTCAAGAATGTGCACTTCTTTGCCTTCAGCAGTGATCAAACGGTTTTCTTGCAGGCGGGTAAACACCCGGGAGACGGTTTCAACGGCCAGGCCCAAGTAGTTGCCGATCTCGTTGCGCGACATGCTCAGGCGGAACTGGTTGGCCGAGAAGCCGCGGGCACGGAAGCGAGCAGACAGGTTGACCAGGAACGTGGCGATACGCTCATCGGCGGTCTTTTTCGACAGCAGCAACATCATTTGCTGATCGTCGCGAATCTCGCGGCTCATGATGCGCATCAACTGACGACGCAATTGCGGCAGTTGCACAGACAGTTCGTCCAGGCGCTCGAAAGGGATTTCGCAAACGGGTGTGGTTTCCAGTGCCTGAGCAGAAACCGGATACGTTTCGGTGTCCATGCCTGACAGGCCGACCAGCTCGCTTGGCAAGTGAAAGCCGGTAATTTGTTCTTCGCCGCTGTCACTTAGGCTGAATGTTTTGAGTGCTCCGGAACGTACGGCGTAGACCGAACCAAAGGTGTCACCCTGGCGAAACAGAAACTCGCCTTTCTTCAGTGGCCGACCGCGCTTGACGATTTCCTCTAACGCATCCATGTCTTCCAAATTCAACGAAAGTGGCAAACAAAGAGGGGCAAGACTGCAATCCTTGCAGTGAGCCTGGTTATGAGCGCGCAGTTTTACTGGCTCGGACATTTCTTCAATCCTTGTGGGAAAACACACATAAGATGCAAGGGTAACTCAGCACGATGGGTGAGGCTAGGGCGCACCGGGCCGCGAATCGGCCTCAAGTTGCAAAACGCACGGTCGATAGCGTGGTAATTGATATCCATTGTGAGCGAATTCATGTCGTCGATAGGTGCAATGACGTTTGGTCAAAGTGGCATACCGCCCAGTGTTGAACCGGCCAAAAACACGCAAGAGGGGCCCGCAGCCAACAAGGCGACCAAGGCCGATAAAGAAGAGGCGCCGCCACCGGCTGAAGGGATCAAAGTGACGATCTCCGGGGCTGCCCTGAAGGCGGCCAGCGCCAGCAAGAGTGAAAACAGCGATATTGATGACAGTGGTTTGCCGGAGACCATCCAGAGCATTCTGAAGATGATCCGCGCGATCAAAAAGAAGATCGCAGAGCAAATGGCCAAGCTGCAAGCAATCATGACCAACCGCAGCCTGAGCCCGGAACAGGCCCGGTCACAGTCGATGGCGTTGCAGGCCGAAGTGGCCGGTTTGAACGCATCATTGACGTCGGCCAACAACAGCTTGAACAAGGCGTTGCAAGAGTCCGGGGCGAGCAGTGAGAGCATCGTCAAAGCCGCGTCCCTGGCCATGAAGTGATGACGCGGGTTTAGATCACCCGCGAGAAGCGTTGCCGGGGCTGCTGTGCCAGATACGCGTCGAACGCCATGCACACCGAGCGCACCAGCAACCGCCCTGCGGGCAGGACCGTCAGTTGGTCGTTGTTCAGTGCAATCAGGCCATCGGCCGCCATCGCCTCCAGTTCAGGCCATTGCGCAGAAAAATAGCCCCTGAAATCGATGTTGAAGGCCTGTTCGATGCGCGCGAACGGTAGGTGCAAATTGCAGATGATCTGCTGGATGACTTCACGGCGAATCCGGTCGTCCTGATTGCACAGCAAGCCACGGCTGGTCGCCAGTTGCTCGCTGGCCAGCGTGTGCTGGTAAAGGGCAATGTCGCTGTTGTTCTGGCAATACAGTTCGCCGATCTGGCTGATGGCCGACACGCCCAGGCCGATCAGATCGCAATGACCGTGGGTGGTATACCCCTGAAAATTGCGCTGCAAGGTGGACTCTTCCTGGGCAATCGCCAGCTCATCGTCGGGCAAGGCGAAGTGGTCCATGCCGATATAGCGATAACCCGCAGCGGTCAGTTGCTCGATGGTGTGCTCAAGCATCTGCAGTTTGTCGGCAGGCGAAGGCAAGTCACTGGTGTTAATCCGTCGTTGCGGTTTGAAGCGCTCCGGCAGGTGCGCGTAGTTAAACACTGATAAACGATCCGGCTGCAGGCTGATCACTTCCTCAACGGTACGCGCGAAAGCCATCGGGGTTTGCTTGGGCAAGCCGTAGATCAGGTCGATGTTGATCGAACGAAACTGCAAGGTACGCGCCGCATCAATTACCGCGCGGGTCTCTTCCAGGCTTTGCAGGCGGTTGACCGCTCGTTGCACGGCGGGGTCGAGGTCTTGCAGGCCGATACTCACGCGGTTAAAGCCCAGTTCGCGCAACAAGCCCATGGTCGACCAGTCGGCTTCACGGGGGTCGATCTCGATGCCGTAATCGCCGGAGTCATCGTCCAGCAGATTGAAGTGCTCGCGCAGGTGGCCCATTAGCTGGCGCAGTTCGTCGTGGCTTAAAAACGTCGGTGTGCCGCCGCCAAAATGCAATTGCTCAACTTTTTGTTTGGGATCGAGGTGGCAGGCGACCTGGCTGATTTCCTGTTCCAGGCGTTTTAAATACGGCTGGGCGCGGCCACGGTCTTTGGTGATGACTTTGTTGCAGGCGCAGTAGTAGCAAATATTGGCGCAAAACGGCACGTGCACATACAGCGACAGCGGGCGCATGGCTTTGCGGCTGTCGCGCAGGGCGTGCAGAAAGTCGAATGGACTGATCTGATCATGAAACTGCATCGCCGTGGGGTACGAGGTGTAGCGCGGTCCGGCGAGGTCGTAACGACGAATTAAATCGGAGTCCCAACGAATGGCGTCGAGCATGCGGGCATTCCCCTGGGATGGCTGGCAATGCTCAGGAGTCTAGGGGCTGCGAATTTGTCGCACCTTGATTTGCATCAACGCCAGCTCTGGCTCAGCCCATGCGTTAGCCTCGCCAGGCACTAACGGTTCAATGGCCCATCAACCAATGCTGATGCGGGCCGGGCAGGGTCCAGAGGCCGAACAGCATCACCAGTAACCCACCGGCCATGCGTACGCTGCGCTTGCGCAGCACGGCGCTCATACGCTCGGCTGCGAGGCCTGTGGCCAGTAACACGGGCCATGTACCCAGGCCGAAAGCCAGCATCAGCAAAGCGCTGTTCAGGGCACTGCCCTGGCTGGCTGACCAGATCAAGGTGCTGTAAACCAATCCGCACGGCAACCAGCCCCACAGGGCGCCCAACAGCAGGGCGCGGGGCAGGCTCGATACGGGGAGCAGGCGACTTGCCAGCGGTTGGATATGCCGCCACAGCCCGCGCCCCAAGCTTTCGATACGGGTCAAGCCGCTCCACCAGCCTGCCAGGTACACGCCCATCATGATCAGCAACACCCCGGCCAGTACCCGCATCAGCATGGCGACCGGGCTGTTGGCGACCGCCCAGCCTGCCAATCCCAGCAGCAAACCCGCCGTGGCATAGCTGAGAATTCGCCCCAGGTTGTAGGCCAGTAACAGCTTGAAGCGTCGGCTGCGTTGCTCTTTGGGAATGGCGAATGTCAGCGCGCCCATCAGACCGCCGCACATGCCCAGGCAATGCCCGCCGCCCAGCACGCCCAATATGAGCGCCGAGACCAACAGTGGCGCCAACTCAAGCATGGGGTGGCACGTGCTGATCGGATTTGCTTACGGCGTGCCCGTGAGAGCCTTTGGCCTCTTCCACGGCAGCGGTGTGCTGCGGGTCCTGGTCGTCGAACAGAATGCTGTGTGCAGGGCTGTCCAGATCGTCGTACTGGCCGCTGTCCACGGCCCAGAAGAAGATGAAAATGGCGATACCAACAATCAGCAACGCCGCGGGAATCATGATGTAAAGCGCTGGCATAAAAGCTCCAGGCAACCGGCTCAGGCCGGTAGCGGGCGAAGGTCAGGCGTGGGCTGGGTAGGCGTCTGACGCGGCATGCGGGTCAGACGCAAGGCGTTAAGCACCACGGTCAGCGAACTGATCGACATGCCGATTGCGGCCCAGATCGGTGTGATCCAGCCCAGCGCCGCAAAAGGCAGCATAAGGCCATTGTACAAACCGGCCCACAGCAGGTTTTCGATGATCACCCGGCGGGTTCGCCGGGCCAGACTAAAGGCTTGTACCAGAGCGTCCAGGCGATTGGACAGAAGCACCGCGTCGGCGCTGGTTTTGGCCAGATCGGTGGCCGAGCCCATCGCCACGCTGATGTCGGCCGCCGCCAGCACCGGCACGTCATTGACCCCGTCACCCAGCATCAACACTGTGCGCCCTTGGGCGTGCAGGTCTTGCAGCACCCGCAGTTTGTCATCCGGTCGCATGCCGCCCCTGGCCTCGTCAATGTTCAACTCTGCGGCCACACTGGCAACCATTGGCGAGCTGTCACCGGACAACAGCAGCGTACGCCAGCCGCGCGCCTTGCACGCGGCGACCAGCGCCGCAGCGTCAGTGCGCAGGCGGTCGTCGAGTACCAGCCAGGCCAGCGCGCCTTCGCTGTCACCCAGCAGCAACCATTGGCCGGGTTCATCCGGCAGGCCCGGAGTTGCGCAGTGGCTGAGCGCGCAAACAAAGCCTGGCTGACCGATGCGCAAGCGTTGCACGCCCACCACGCCCTCAAGGCCCAGACCCGGTGTGCTCTGCACATCTTCGGCGGCGTGCGGGGCGCGGCCAAAGGCGCGGGCAATCGGGTGTTCAGAGCGGTTTTCGAGCGCGGCAGCCAGGGCCAGGCACTGGTCAGGGTCCAGGTCGCGCAGCGGGCGAATGGCTCGCAAGGCCAGGCGGCCTTCGGTCAGGGTGCCGGTCTTGTCGAAGATCACCGTGTCGATTTGATTCAGCCCTTCGAGCACGTGGCCACGGGTGAGCAGCAAGCCCAATTTGTGCAAGGTGCCGGTGGCGGCGGTCAAGGCGGTCGGGGTCGCCAGCGACAACGCGCATGGGCAGGTCGCTACCAACATCGCCAGCACGATCCAGAACGCTCGCGACGGATCGAGCTGCCACCACAGCAGGCCAATTGCTATTGCCGCAATCAAGGAGAACAGCAGGAACCATTGCGCAGCCTTGTCGGCAATTTCGGCCAGTCGCGGCTTTTCGCTTTGGGCGCGCTCCAGCAAACGTACGATGGCCGACAGGCGCGTGTCCTGGCCCAGAGCCAGCACCTGCACCGTCAATGCGCCCTCGACGTTCAAGGTCCCAGCGGTCACTGCATCGCCCACGGTGCGCGGCTGCGGCAGGTACTCGCCGGTCAGCAAGGACTCATCAATGCTGGATTGGCCGTCGAGAATCTTGCCGTCGGCCGGGAGCACGGCGCCGGGGTGAACCAGCACCTTGTCACCTACTTTCAGCTCGTTCAGCAAAATACGTTCGCTTTGACCGTCTTCGCCCAGGCGCAAGCATGAAGCGGGTAACACGTTGACCAGTTGCGCGGTGGCCGCCGCCGTGCGTTCGCGGGCGCGGCGTTCCAGGTAGCGCCCGGCCAGCAAAAACAGGGCGAACATGCCGACTGCATCGAAATACAGCTCGCCATCGCCGGTGATCGCGGTCCAGATACCGGCGACATAGGCACCGCCAATGGCCAGCGATACCGAGACATCCATGGTCAGGTGGCGAGTGCGCAGGTCACGCATTGCGCCTTTGAAAAACGGCGCGCAGCTGTAAAACACGATGGGAGTGGTCAGAAACAGCGCGACCCAGCGCAGGATGGTGTGCATCTCGGGGCTGAGGTCGATATTGAATTCTGGCCAGGTGGCCATGGTTGCCATCATCGCCTGAAACCACAGCAAACCGGCCACTCCAAGCTGGCGTAAAGCCAGGCGGTTTTCGCTGGCCAATTGCTCTGCCGCTTTATCGGCTTGATACGGGTGGGCGGCGTAGCCGATATGGCGCAACTCGTTCAACACGTCACTCAAGGGCAACTGGCTGTCAGCCCAGCGGATGTGCAAGCGATGGTTGGACAAGTTCAGCCGCGCCTCACTGACGGCGGGCAGGTGCAGCAGGTGTTTCTCGATCAGCCAGCCACAGGCGGCGCAACTGATGCCCTCGATCAGCAGTGTGGTTTCAGCCTGCTCACCCTCGTGGCGAACAAACGGTTTTTGCACGTCGGGGCGGTCATACAGGGCCAGCTCTTCGGCCAGTTGCACCGGTAACGCCTGTGGGTTGGCCGAGGTTTCGCTGCGGTGCTGATAGTAGTGGTCCAGGCCACCTGCCACGATGGCCTGCGCCACCGACTGACAGCCCGGGCAGCAGAATTCACGGCTCTGGCCCAGAACATCGGCGGTAAAGCGGCTGCCGGGCGGAACGGGCAGGGCGCAGTGGTAGCAAGGCGTGGGAGTGATCATGGGGTATACCTTTTACTGCTTGCGATCTTCCGCGCCTGGAATCGGCTCGTCGCCCAGCATCAGGTCTTTGTCATGGTCAACCAGCTCTTCTTCAAACAGGCGCCAGGTCTTGCCATCTTCCACCCCCAACAACTCCACAAAGCGCCGACCTTCTACCTTGTCATCCAGTTGGCCGGTGTAGCGCCCAAGCTCTGATGGGCTTTGGATCAGGATAAGGCCGCGGTCCTTTTCAGGTTGAGTCGGCGAAATCAGATTCAGCTCCAGGGTTTTCGGCTGGCTGTTGCCCTCAAGCAGCAGCACCACTTCGCCGGTCAACTCGTCCAGCCGCAGCTTGGCCTTCAGTTGCAAGGCTTGCCCCAGCAGTTCGCGGTCCAGCGAGCGGTTTATGCCCTTGCCCGCCTCGTAGTAATTATCGTTAACCAGGTTGTCCGGGTTCTTCACCGCAATGGTCACCATCGACAGGGTCAGCGTCACCGAGCAGGTGAGAATGGCAATGATGATCCATGGCCAAATGTGTTTGTACCAAGGGCTGTAGGCGTTTGCTGCGGGCATGGACAGTTTCTCTTAACGAATATGAGGGCCGATGAATCGGCTCTTGGCTTTAACAGTGATGTCGTTGTTGTCGGCATCTTGAAGGATGAAATACACCTCGTTGGTGCTGGACGGCAGTTGTTCCGGGTCGACCGACAACTCGACCGGCAGGCTGACAATATCCCCTGCCGCGACCCTGATTTCGCGTTTGCCTTGCAGCTGCAAGTCCGGCAAACCGCTGGCTTGCAGCACGTAGGTATGGTCGCGCTGGTCCTTGTTCATGATCTTCAGGCTGTACACGTTTTCGATCCGGCCCTCGGCGTTTTCGCGATACAGCACGCGGTCTTTGCTGACGTCAAAGCCCACCAGCGAGCGCGTGAAGAAAGCAGCCGCCAGCAGGCCCATCATGGTCAGCAGCACCAGGGCATAGCCAATCAGGCGCGGGCGCAGGGTGTGGGTTTTCTGGCCCGACAGGTTGTGCTCAGTGGTGTAGCTGATCAAGCCGCGCGGGTAGTGCATCTTGTCCATGATGTCGTCGCAGGCATCGATACAGGCTGCGCAGCCAATGCATTCAATCTGCAAGCCGTCACGAATGTCGATGCCGGTCGGGCACACCTGAACGCACATCGTGCAGTCGATACAGTCACCGAGGCCCTGGGCCTTGTAGTCGCTGTCTTTTTTGCGCGGGCCGCGCACTTCGCCACGACGCGGATCGTACGAAACAATCAGCGTGTCTTTGTCGAACATCACGCTCTGGAAGCGCGCGTACGGGCACATGTAAATGCACACTTGCTCACGCAGCCAACCCGCGTTGCCGTAGGTGGCGAGGGTGAAAAAGCCTACCCAGAAGTAAGCCCAGCCATCGGCCTGGCCGGTGAAGAAATCCACCACCAGTTCGCGGATCGGGGCGAAGTAGCCAACAAAGGTCAGGCCGGTGACAAAGCCAATCAGCAGCCACAGCGTGTGCTTGCTGAATTTGCGCACAAACTTGTTGGCGCTCATGGGGGCCTTGTCGAGCTTGATGCGCTGGTTGCGGTCACCTTCGGTGATTTTTTCGCACCACATGAACACCCAGGTCCAGACGCTTTGCGGGCAGGTGTAGCCGCACCATACGCGGCCTGCGTACACAGTAATAAAAAACAGGCCGAAGGCCGCAACGATCAGCAGGCCCGAGAGCAGGATGAAATCCTGTGGCCAGAAGGTAGCGCCAAAAATAAAGAATTTACGTTCAGGCAGGTTCCACCACACCGCCTGATGCCCGCCCCAGTTGAGCCAGACGGTGCCGAAATACAGCAAGAACAGCAGGGCGCCGCCGACCATGCGCACATTTCGGAAAAACCCGTGGAAAGCGCGGGTGTAGATTTTTTCTCGCGCCGCGTAAAGGTCGATGCTTTCAGTGTTTTTTGAGGCAGGCGGTGTGACGTTTTGGACTGGGATCTTATCGCTCATAAGGGCTTACCACGGCAGTGAAGTGCCACGGCCAGTACGTGCCAACCGCGGTCAGAAGGTGTTGCAATGGCGCAATGATACCCCTGAGACTCTAGCGCAAGGGTGCGACCTTTGGTCGCGTTCCGAAAATCTGAAACTTGGTATAGGAGTTGCGCTGAGTCATGACGTGGATCAATTGACTTAAGGCGCTGACTACGGTGTCAAAACTGTGAATCAGGGCTCCGATGGGTTGAGTAAAGGGGCTCCGCTCAACGCAAAATCCTGGGTATTGCGGGTCACGATGGTCATGCCATGGACCAGAGCTGTCGCGGCGATCAGGGCATCGCACTCATTGCTGCGATCAGGTACATGCAGGCGCGCGCAGCGCCTGGCAACAGTGCCGTCAATGGACAGGACGCGCCCGGCAAATGCCGGCACTACGTGGGCCTCAAGCCAGTTGCGCAACGGCGCGGCTTGCCTCGGATCCTGGCGTTCCAGACGCAGAATGCCGGTCTCAATTTCAAGCAGGGTAATGGCCGAAATATACAGCTTGTAAGCCGGTACGCTGCCGGCCCAAGCCACCACGGCAGGGTGCGCCTGGGGTTTGCGAAGTTCTGAAACCACGTTGGTATCGAGCAGGAACATTAGAGGTCCACTGGGCGCGGCGCGATGATTGCGCGTTCGGGTTCGAATTCAACCGGTGGTGTGTCGGGCATGACGAGCAGGTCGACGATGCTGGTGTTTTGGCCGGTCAGTCTTTGGTACTCCTCCATGCATAGCAGTACATGGGCGGGGCGGCCACGGTCGGTGATGTAAACAGGCCCTTGTTGTGACGCTTTTTTGGCACCGCTTGTGTCTTGATTGAATTCGCGGCTTGAAATAGTGGTGATGGTCATGGAGTGGTTCCTCCCCAAAAAACGAATGTAGTAACGTTACTACTTAAAGCGCAAGCTAACCATCTCAAAAATACGATGAAACAAAACGCCGCCGCCAACCTGCGCTGGCGGGGGCCAATTTGTGTCGTGCCGAGGCAGCGGGTTTACTCCGCAGGCTTGACCTCATCAGGGTGCGACAGGCTGTACACGTAGGCGGCCAGCAGGTGGACCTTGTCGTTACCTTGCAGCTCGGCCTGGGCAGGCATCTGGCCCTGACGGCCGTAGCGGATGGTTTGCTGCAACTGGGCAAAGCTTGAGCCGTAGATAAACGCGCCGGGATGGGTCAGGTTGGGGGCGCCCATCAACGGGTTGCCTTTGCCTTCTGGGCCGTGGCAGACCGCGCAGTTGGTGGCGTAGATGGCCTGGCCCTTGAGTGGGTCGGCCTTTGCCGTGTCCGGCAATTTGCGCCCGTCAAGACTGGTCAGCACGTACGCTGCCACGTCACTGACACCTTGCTCGCCGATGATTTCGCCCCAACCCGGCATCACCGCATGTCGTCCCGCCATGATGCTGTTCTTAATGTCGGTTGGCGTGCCGCCCCAGCGCCAGTCGGCATCGGTCAGGTTCGGAAAGCCATAAGCGCCCTTGGCATCAGAGCCGTGGCACACCGAGCAGTTGGAGGCAAACAGGCGGCCGCCCATTTTCAGTGCTTGCGGGTCTTTGGCCACTTCTTCGATGGGCATGGCGGCGAACTTGGCGAAAATCGGCCCAAAGCGGGCATCCGATTTGGCCATTTCCTTTTCCCACTCATGCACGCCCGTCCAGCCGGTCTGGCCATTGGCAAAAGGGGTCTTGTCTTTGGTGTCCAGATACTCATAGCCCGGTAGCAGGCCTCGCCAGTTACCCAAACCTGGGTACAGCACCAAATAGCCTAAGGCAAAGATGATGGTGCCGACAAACAGCATGAACCACCAGCGGGGCAGGGGGTTGTCGTACTCTTCGATGCCGTCATAGGCGTGGCCGACTTTTTCGTCGGTCTGCTCGCTGCGTTGGCCTTTGCGTGTGGCAAACAGCAACCAGGTCAGGGCGAAGATGGTTCCCAGGGTGAGGACGGTAACGTACAGACTCCAGAACTCGGTCATTTATTTTTACTCCTGGACGCTTGTTCTTGCTCAACGTGCTTGATGGCTTCGGGGTCGTCCTTGAACGGCAACATCGTTGCGTCGTCAAACTCGGACTTGCGCTTGGGGCTGAACACCCACAAGGCCAAACCGATAAAAGCCACCATCACCAGCAAGGTGCCCAGGCCACGAATCATCCCGATATCCATTCAGATCACCGTTTGCTCTTGATGAGTGTGCCCAAGCCCTGGAGGTAAGCCACCAGTGCGTCCATTTCTGTCTTGCCCTTCACGGCATCCTTGGCACCGGCAATGTCTGCATCGGTGTAAGGCACGCCCAGGGTGCGCAAGACTTCCATCTTTTTAGCGGTTTCCTTGCCGTCCAGCTTGCGCTCAACCAGGAAGGGGTAAGCCGGCATGATCGACTCCGGCACCACGTTGCGCGGGTTGTACAAGTGCGCGCGGTGCCAGTCATCCGAGTAACGCCCGCCCACGCGGGCCAGGTCCGGGCCGGTGCGTTTGGAGCCCCACAGGAAGGGGTGATCCCACACGCTTTCACCGGCCACCGAATAGTGGCCATAACGCTCGGTTTCGGCGCGGAACGGGCGGATCATCTGCGAGTGGCAGCCCACGCAGCCGTTGGCGATGTAGACGTCGCGGCCTTCAAGTTCCAGCGCGTTGCGCGGCTTCATGCCCTCGACCGGGTTGTTGGTCACGTCCTGGAAAAACAGCGGAACGATTTGTGTCAGGCCACCGATGCTCACAGCGATGACCATGAAGAAGGCCATCAGGCCGATGTTCTTTTCAATACTGTCGTGCTTGATCATCAGTGGGCCCCCGCGACTGCAATCGTGCTTGCGGCTTCAGCTTCTGCCGGGTTCGAGGCGCGAATGGTGCGCCACACGTTGTAGGCCATAAACAGCATGCCGCTGGCGAAAATGGCCCCGCCGATGGCGCGGACAATAAAGCCCGGGTGGCTGGCTTGCAGCGATTCAACGAACGAATAGGTCAGCGTGCCGTCGTCATTGATGGCGCGCCACATCAGGCCCTGGGTGATGCCGTTGACCCACATCGAGGCGATGTACAGCACGGTGCCGATGGTCGCCAACCAGAAGTGGACGTTGATCAGGCCAACGCTGTACATCTGCTTTTGGCCATAGAGGCGCGGGATCATGTGGTACATCGAGCCGATGGAAATCATCGCTACCCAACCCAGTGCCCCGGCGTGTACGTGGCCGATGGTCCAGTCGGTGTAGTGGGAGAGGGCGTTGACGGTCTTGATGGCCATCATCGGGCCTTCAAAGGTCGACATGCCATAGAACGCCAAAGACACCACTAAAAAGCGCAGGATCGGGTCAGTGCGCAACTTATGCCAGGCGCCCGAGAGGGTCATCATGCCGTTGATCATGCCGCCCCAGCTCGGTGCCAGCAGGATGATCGACATGGCCATGCCCAGCGACTGTGCCCAGTCCGGCAATGCGGTGTAGTGCAAGTGGTGCGGGCCGGCCCAGATGTACAGGGTAATTAAGGCCCAGAAGTGCACGATGGACAGGCGATAGGAGTAAATCGGGCGTTCAGCTTGCTTGGGCACGAAGTAATACATCATCCCCAAAAAGCCCGTGGTCAGGAAAAACCCGACCGCGTTATGGCCGTACCACCACTGGATCATGGCGTCGGTCGCACCCGCATACGCCGAGTAAGACTTGAAAAAGCTCACCGGCAGAGACGCGTGGTTGACGATGTGCAGCATCGCCGTAACCACGATAAACGCACCATAGAACCAGTTGCCCACATAGATGTGTTTGGTTTTACGCCGGGTAATGGTGCCGAAAAAGACAATGCCGTAGACCACCCAGACGATGGCCAGCAGGATAGCCAACGGCCATTCCAGTTCGGCGTATTCCTTAGTGGTGGTGTAGCCCAGCGGCAGGGTGATGATTGCGCCGAGGATGACGGCTTGCCAGCCCCAGAACGTAAACGAGGCCAGGCTGTCGGAAATCAGCCGTGTCTGGCAGGTACGTTGCACCACGTAGTAAGACGTACCAAACAAGGCGCAGCCACCGAAGGCAAAGATCACAAGGTTGGTGTGCAGGGGGCGCAGACGACCAAAGGTTGTCCATTCAAGACCCAGGTTAAGTTCGGGCCACACAAGTTGTGACGCGATAAAAACCCCGAGTCCCATGCCAAGGATCCCCCAGACCACCGTCATGATGGCGAACTGGCGGACGACCTTATAGTTATAAGCAGTCGGATTGATTGCTGTGCTCATCGCAAGGTTCCACGGTTTTATAGTTATTAGAGGCAAAAACGGTCGCAAGTATGGATAAAGCATAGGGCTATTGCAACGAAGCCAGCCCTCGGTCAATGCCCTTCAGCGCTTGTTTTCCGGCTTTTCCACAGGCTAAGCAAGGTCAAAATGGCCGTTAAAAAACGCCCTGTGGAAGGCTGTCGCAAAGGGCTTTGGCGAGTCGACTCTGGGGGAGAAAGTAAAAGAGGCGGCGAGGAATGTCCAGATATTGTTCACAGGAGTGTATACATCTTTACAGGAGCGACTCGCCGTCGCTCCTGTAAAGAAGAGGGGTTACTCGGCGGTTTTCTCCTCTGGCGTGCCATGGGACAAGCTGTAGACGTAAGCTGCGACCAATTGCACTTTGTCGTTGCCCAGCAATTCGTTTTGCGCGGGCATATGGCCTTGGCGACCATGGCGAATGGTTTGCTGCAATTGCGCCAGGCTGGTGCCGTAAATAAAGGCTGCCGGTGCTGTCAGGTCGGGCGCGCCCAGTAGCGGGTTACCTTTACCTTCAGGCCCGTGGCACGCCACGCAGGTGGTGGCGTACGCCTGCTGGCCGGCCTCCAGATTGAACGCTGCGCCTTTTGGTAGCGGTAGCCCCGCCAAGTCGTGGCGAACATAAGCCGAGACGTTTTTCACGCCTTCCTCGCCCAGCACCTCGCCCCAGGCCGGCATCATGCCGATGCGTCCGCCCATGATCGTCGCCTTGATGGTGTCGGCATCGCCGCCCCAGCGCCAGGACGCGTCCGTCAGGTTGGGAAAGCCAAACGCGCCCTTGGCGTCCGAGCCGTGGCACACCGAGCAGTTGGAGGCAAACAGGCGGCCGCCCATTTTCAGGGCTGCCGGGTCTTGCGCCACTTGCTGCACCGGCATGGCCGCGTATTTGGCGAAAATAGGACCGAATTTGGCATCGGCCTTGTTCATCTCCTTTTCCCACTCGTGAACGCCGGTCCAGCCATCCTCGTAACCTGGCAGCAGGCCTTTCCAGTTGCCCAGGCCAGGGTAAAGGATCAAATAGCCGACCCCGAACACCAGCGTGCCGATGAACAGCATGAACCACCAGCGTGGCAGCGGGTTGTCGTATTCTTCGATGCCATCGAAACTGTGGCCCATGGTTTCGGTGGTTTCGCTTTTTTTCTCGCCCTTGCGCGTACCGAACAACAGCCAGGTCAGACCGATCAGCGTGCCAATGGTCAGCACGCTGACGTAAATACTCCAGAACTCAGACATTCTTTTTACTCCTGGACGCTTGCTCTTGCTCGACGTGTTTGATGGCCTCGGGGTCGTCCTTGAACGGCAGCAAGGTCGCATCGTCGAACTCTGCCTTGCGCCGCGGGCTGAACACCCACAGCGCCAGACCGATAAAAGCCACTGCAACCACCACAGTGCCCAGCCCGCGAATCATTCCACTACTCATGTCAAACACCATGGCTCACCTCTTGCTCTTGATGGCAGTGCCGAGCACTTGCAGGTAGGCGACCAGCGCGTCCATTTCGGTTTTACCCTTGACCGACTGCTTGGCATTGGCGATGTCTTCGTCGGTGTAAGGCACACCCAGCGTGCGCATCACTTCGAGCTTTTTCTCGGTATGGCTGCTGTCTACGGGTGTTGATACCAGCCATGGGTAGGCGGGCATTTTCGATTCAGGCACAACGTTGCGCGGGTTGTACAAGTGCGCGCGGTGCCAGTCATCCGAGTAACGCCCGCCCACTCGGGCCAGGTCCGGCCCGGTACGTTTGGAGCCCCACAGGAACGGGTGATCCCAGACGCTTTCACCCGCCACCGAATAGTGGCCATAACGCTCGGTCTCGGCGCGGAACGGGCGAATCATCTGCGAGTGACAGCCCACGCAGCCTTCGCGGATGTACACGTCGCGGCCTTCGAGTTGCAACGCGGTGTAGGGCTTCATGCCCTCTACCGGGGTGTTGGTCACGTCTTCGAAAAACAGCGGGACGATCTGCGTCAGACCGCCGACGCTCACGCACAGAATCATCAGCAAGAGCATCAGGCCGATATTTTTTTCAATGATTTCGTGTTTCATGGCGGACTCCTCAGGCCATCTGCGCAGCGGCGACAACGTCAGCGGGCTCGGCATTACGCACGGTGCGCCACGTGTTGTAAGCCATCAGCAACATGCCACTCAGGAAAATCGCCCCGCCGATCAACCGCACGACGTAGCCCGGATGGCTGGCCACCAGGGTTTCGACGAAGGAGTACGTCAGCGTGCCGTCGGCGTTGACCGCGCGCCACATCAGGCCCTGGGCGATGCCGTTGACCCACATCGAAGCGATGTACAGCACGGTGCCGATGGTCGCCAGCCAGAAGTGCGCGTTGATCAGGCCGATGCTGTACATCTGCGGGCGGCCGAAGACTTTAGGAATCATGTGGTACATCGCGCCGATGGAAATCATCGCCACCCAGCCCAGTGCCCCGGCGTGTACGTGGCCGATGGTCCAGTCGGTGTAGTGGGAGAGGGCGTTGACGGTCTTGATGGCCATCATCGGGCCTTCGAAGGTCGACATGCCGTAGAACGCCAGCGACACCACCAAAAAGCGCAGGATCGGGTCGCTGCGCAACTTATGCCAGGCGCCCGAGAGCGTCATCATGCCGTTGATCATCCCGCCCCAGCTTGGTGCCAGCAGAATCAGCGACATCACCATGCCCAGCGACTGCGCCCAGTCCGGCAATGCGGTGTAGTGCAAGTGGTGCGGACCGGCCCAGATGTACAGGGTGATCAGCGCCCAGAAGTGCACGATGGACAGGCGGTAGGAATAGATCGGGCGTTCGGCCTGCTTGGGCACGAAGTAATACATCATCCCCAAAAAGCCCGCTGTCAGGAAAAAGCCCACGGCGTTGTGGCCGTACCACCACTGCACCATGGCGTCAGTAGCGCCACCGTACAGCGAGTAAGACTTGGTGAAACTGACCGGGATTTCCAGGTTGTTAACGATGTGCAAAATCGCCACGGTCACGATAAACGCACCGAAGAACCAGTTGCCCACGTAAATGTGCTTGGTCTTACGCTTCATGATCGTGCCGAAGAACACGATGGCGTAGGCGACCCAGACGATGGTGATCAAAATGTCGATCGGCCATTCCAGTTCAGCGTATTCCTTGGAACTGGTGTAACCCAATGGCAAGCTGATGGCCGCCAGCAGAATCACCAGTTGCCAGCCCCAAAAGGTAAACGCAGCAATTTTGGGCGCGAACAGCGTGGTTTGGCAGGTGCGTTGCACCGAGTAGAACGAGGACGCAAATAAGGCGCAACCGCCAAAGGCGAAGATCACCGCATTGGTGTGCAGCGGGCGCAACCGCCCAAAGCTGGTCCAGGGCAAATCGAAGTTAAGTTCGGGCCAGACCAATTGCGCGGCGAGCAAGACGCCGAGCCCCATGCCGACGATGCCCCAAACCACCGTCATAATGGAAAATTGGCGGACCACCTTATAGTTGTAGGCGGTACTGATAGAAGTGTTCATGGTTCCCCATCCACGGATCAGGCGAGTTCAACGCACGCCTGGAGTTATAGGCAGACTAAAAGCGAGGCAAGCATGGGCGTAGGCGCCAAAGTGGGTATTGACGAGGATCAATGGGCGAAGTGCCTGCAGGCGCGGGGCTGGCTATGGAACGCTGCAAAAACACCGTTATCGTCAACCTTGATCCTGGCCCACGGCGCAGGTGCGCCAATGGACAGTGACTGGATGACCTGCATGGCTGAACGCCTTGCTGCACGCGGGATCAACGTGCTCCGCTTCGAGTTCCCGTACATGGCGCAACGGCGCCTGGATGGCGGCAAAAGGCCGCCCAATCCTCAGGCTAAATTGCTGGAAAGCTGGCGCGAGGTTTACAGCGAGGTGCGACGGCATGTCACTGGGCCATTAGCCATCGGTGGCAAGTCCATGGGCGGGCGCATGGCCAGCCTGGTGGCTGATGAGCTGGGCGTTGATCGGCTGGTGTGCCTGGGTTACCCGTTCTATGCCGTGGGCAAGCCGGAAAAAACTCGGGTCGCGCATCTGGCTGAACTGCACACACCGACGCTGATTGTGCAGGGCGAGCGCGACGCGCTGGGTAATCGCGAGGCCGTACATGCCTACGCGTTGGCACCGAGCATTGAAGTGTTCTGGTTGATCTCAGGGGATCACGATTTGAAGCCGCTTAAAGCCTCGGGCTTCACCCATGAGCAACATCTGGATGCGGCGGCGGACAAAATAGCCAGTTGGCTTAAATAGTCCCGCTGCAGGAGCGATCTTTAACTCTTTAAAAGCTCGCTCCTGCACAGAAATCACCGGACCTTAATTAGCGGTTAAACCGCTCCACCAGCGAATATTGAATATTCACGGTCTGGGCGAGCTCCTCACTCAGCAGGGCCGAATGCTGCGCCTGCTCGGAGGTTTGGTCGGCAAGGTCGGCAATGGTGCTGATGTTACGGCTGACTTCTTCAGCCACGGCACTTTGCTCTTCGGTGGCGGCGGCAATCTGGGTGGTCATGTCGGTGATATTGGCCACCGCTTCGCTGATCCCGATCAGTGCCGCATCGGCTTCCAATACCCGCGCCACGCCTTCTTGTGCCTGGCGGTGGCCAGCGTCCATGGTCTGTACGGCTGTGGCGGCGGTTTGTTGCAGTTTGGCAATCAAACCGTGAATCTGGCCGGTCGAGGTGCTGGTGCGTTGTGCCAGTTGGCGCACTTCATCGGCCACTACGGCAAAGCCCCGGCCCATTTCACCGGCTCGCGCGGCCTCAATGGCTGCGTTCAAGGCCAACAGGTTGGTCTGGTCGGCAATACCCTTGATCACGTCGACGACGCCGCCGATCTCGTCACTGTCTTTCGCCAGTTGGGTCACCGTCGCGCCGGTTTCACCGACGACCACCGACAGGCGCTCAATGGCTTCGCGGGTTTCACCGGCAATGTCGCGGCCGCGGCTGGTCAGGCGATTGGCTTCTTGCGTTGCATCGGCGGTGCGCTGTACATGGCTGGCGACCTCTTGGGTCGTCGCGGCCATCTGGTTAACGGCGGTAGCAACCTGCTCGGTTTCAACCCGCTGGCGCTCCAGCCCGGTGGAGCTCTTGTGCGCCAACACGTCTGATTGACGGGCTTGCTCGCTGAGGTGCTCGGCGGTGTCTTGCAGACGGGTCAGGCAGGTTTTAAGACGCGCTTCCTGGCTCAGGATGGACATTTCCAGACGCGCTTGCGGGCCACGGCTGTCGGTGTACATCTGGGCAATCAGAGGGTCAGAAGTGGTCTGTTCGGCCAGGCGCAGCAAGCGCTTGATCCCGCGTTGCTGCCAGGTCAGGCCCAGCAGCCCCAACGGAATCGACAACAGCGCGGCCAAGGCAAAACCCCAGCTGGAGTTGAACAGCGCACCAATAACAAAACTCAGTTGGCTGACCAGAATGAACGGCAGCCAGTCCTGCAGCACCGGCAGCCACTTGTCGCGGCGCGGTACGGCGGGCTTGCCGCGATTAATACGCTGGTACAAGGCTTCGGCGCGGCGGATCTGCTCGGCCGTTGGCTTGACCCGCACCGACTCGTAACCCACTACGCGTTCGTTTTCAAACACCGGGGTCACGTACGCATTCACCCAGTAGTGATCGCCGGACTTGCAGCGGTTTTTGACGATGCCCATCCACGGCATGCCCTTTTTCAGGGTGCTCCACATATGTTCGAACACTGCCGAAGGCACATCCGGATGGCGCACAAGGTTATGCGGTGCGCGCACCAGCTCATCACGGGAAAACCCGCTGATGTCGACGAAGTCGTCGTTGCAGTAGGTGATCACGCCTTTGGTATCGGTAGTGGAGATCAACCGTTGCTGCGCGGGGAATGTGCGTTCGCGCTGGGTGATGGGCTGGTTGTTACGCATGTCGTTTCAATCCGCAAGACTTTGATAGGCTTTCGGCACGTGCAACGAATTGTTTAATTAATATTTCTGCTGCAACAGCGTGCATCCACGCTGTTGCAGCCAACGGCCGAACTCAAGGCGCCAGCATGGGATAGGTGAAGAACGCCAAGTGCAGCACGTTCAAGCCAAAGTGCGTGGCAATCGCTGCACTTAACCCGCCAAAGCGGTAGGCCAGGCCGTAACAAAGCCCGGCAATCCCCGCCAAAAGGACCCACTGCCAACCGGCACCGACATGCGCCAGGCCGAACAACAGCGAGGCAATCACCAAGGCCAGGGTTTGCCCGTACGGCAGTTGCTTGAACCAGCGGCTCAATCCGCCCTGCAAATAGCCGCGAAACAGCGCTTCTTCGACCAGCGTCACCAGCAGCAGGTTATTCAATAGCCAAATCCAGCCCTGGCTGGGCCACTTCGGCGCCCAGGCCACGATGCCGAGCAACAGCGCGCCACCCAGCGCGGCCATGGCGGCCAGCACCAGCCCCATCAATGCGGCGCCCACTGACGCACGCCAGTTAAAGCGCGGTGCTATCCACGGGCACACCAGTAGCAGCCAAAAGCCGATCAGGGGTTTGTCCAGATTAAGGTACATCGAAAAGGGCACGGCATCCGGGGTCAGCCGCTCGGGGCTGATGGCACGGCCGTTGTTAAAACCGGGGAGCCAATGCAGGGCCAAAGCCAAGGCCAGCAACACAAACACAGCGTGTCCGGCATAGCGCAGCCACAAGCGTTGGGTTTGGTGGGCAGCCAGCCCGCTCACCACCAGGGCGGCCAGGGCAATAACAGCTTGAACGCCTAATTGGCCATAGCTCAGGGCAATGCCGTAGCCGAGGGTCAAGAGGGCGAGATAAGGCCAGGGCAGGGCGATCATGCGAATCCTAGGGGGAGAAGGGCGCACGAGTATAACGATTCGGCATGAAGCAAATGTTGTGAACATGAAGGTGTGGGAGCGGGCTTGCTCGCGATGCAGGCAATGCGGTTTTTCTGTTAGACCGCGTCGATACCATCGCGAGCAAGCCCGCTCCCACAGGTTTGGCTGTTACGAAGCAATCAATTGACGCAGCACGTAGTGCAAGATCCCGCCCGCCTTGAAGTATTCCACTTCATTGAGGGTGTCGATCCGGCACAGGACCTGGACCTTTTCCTGCTGGCCGTCTTCACGGGTGATCACCAGGGTCAGGTTCATTCGCGGTTGAATGTCGGCGCCGGTCAGCCCGAGGATGTCCAGGGTCTCTTTGCCGGTGAGCTTCAGGCTCTTGCGGTTCTGGTCCAGCTTGAACTGCAAGGGCAACACGCCCATACCCACCAAATTGGAGCGGTGGATACGCTCAAAACTCTCGGCAATCACCGCTTTGACGCCCAGCAGATTAGTGCCCTTTGCCGCCCAGTCGCGGCTCGAACCGGTGCCGTATTCCTGACCGGCAATCACCACCAGCGGCGTACCCGAGGCCTGATAACGCATGGCCGCGTCGTAGATCGCCAGTTTTTCGCCGGTCGGGATGTACAGGGTGTTGCCTCCTTCTTCACCGCCGAGCATTTCGTTGCGAATACGGATGTTGGCGAAGGTGCCACGCATCATCACTTCATGGTTACCGCGTCGCGAACCGTAGGAGTTGAAGTCCTTGGGCTCGACGCCTTTCTCGCGCAGGTAGCGCCCGGCCGGGCTGTCGGCCTTGATATTGCCGGCAGGGGAGATGTGGTCGGTGGTCACCGAATCCCCCAGCAGCGCCAGAATGTTCGCGCCCTTGACGTCTTCGATGACCGGCAATGGCCCGTCAATGTCATCAAAGAACGGCGGATGCTGGATGTACGTCGAGCTGTCTTGCCAGACATATGTCGCCGCCTGCGGCACTTCGATGGCTTGCCATTGCTCGTCACCGGCAAACACTTCGGCGTATTCCTTGTGGAACATGCCGGTGCTGACTTGCGCCACGGCGTCGGCGATTTCTTTCTGGCTCGGCCAGATATCGCGCAGGTACACAGGCTGGCCGCCTTTGCTCACGCCTAGTGGCTCGCTGCTGATATCGATACGCACCGTACCGGCCAATGCATAGGCCACCACCAGCGGCGGCGAGGCCAGCCAGTTGGTTTTGACCAGCGGGTGTACGCGGCCTTCAAAGTTACGGTTGCCCGACAGCACAGATGCCACGGTCAGGTCCGCTTGGGTGATGGCTTTTTCAATGGGATCGGGCAGCGGCCCGGAGTTGCCAATACAAGTGGTACAGCCATAACCCACCAGGTCAAAACCTAACTGATCGAGGTACGGGGTAAGGCCAGCGGCCTTGTAGTAGTCGGTAACTACTTTTGAGCCGGGGGCCAATGAGGTTTTCACCCAAGGCTGGCTTTTCAGGCCTTTTTCCACGGCTTTTTTCGCCACCAACCCGGCAGCCATCATCACGCTGGGGTTGGAGGTGTTGGTGCACGAGGTGATGGCGGCAATCACCACTGCGCCGTTTTTCAGGCGCCAGGTTTTGCCGTCGAGGCTGTAATCCGCTTCACCAACCGACTCTGCGCTCCCCACGGCCACGCCGCCACCGCCTTCACTTTCAAGGCGGCCTTCTTCTTTACTGGCCGGTTTGAACTGCAGGCTCAAGAAGTCGCTGAATGCTTGCGCCACGTTGGGCAGGGCAACCCGGTCTTGCGGGCGTTTCGGCCCGGCGAGGCTGGCCTCGACGGTGCCCATGTCGAGCGCCAGAGTGTCGGTGAAAATCGGCTCTTGGCCCGCTTCGCGCCACAGGCCCTGGGCTTTGCAGTAAGCCTCGACCAGCTTGACCGTGGCGTCCGGGCGACCGGATAAACGCAGGTAATCGAGGGTGATTTCATCCACCGGGAAAAACCCGCACGTAGCGCCGTATTCCGGAGCCATGTTGGCAATGGTGGCACGGTCCGCCAAGGGCAAATCGGCCAGGCCATCGCCGTAAAACTCGACGAACTTGCCGACCACGCCCTTGCTGCGCAGCATTTGCGTGACCGTCAGTACCAGGTCAGTGGCGGTGATGCCTTCTTTGAGCTTGCCACTGAGCTTGAAACCCACCACTTCAGGGATCAGCATCGACACGGGCTGGCCGAGCATGGCGGCTTCGGCTTCAATCCCGCCCACGCCCCAGCCCAAAACGCCAAGGCCGTTGATCATGGTGGTGTGCGAATCGGTGCCTACCAGAGTGTCGGGGAAGGCATAGGTGCGGCCGTCTTCGTCTTTGGTCCAGACCGTGCGGCCCAGGTATTCGAGGTTCACCTGGTGACAAATCCCGGTGCCGGGCGGTACCACGCTGAAATTATCGAAGGCATCCTGGCCCCAGCGCAAAAACGCATAGCGTTCGCCGTTGCGTTCCATTTCGATGTCGACGTTTTGCTCAAAGGCGCTGGTGCTGCCGAACTTGTCGACCATCACCGAGTGGTCAATCACCAGGTCAACCGGCGACAACGGGTTGATGCGCTGCGGGTCGCCTCCGGCCTTGGCCATGGCGGCGCGCATGGCGGCCAGGTCGACCACCGCCGGTACGCCGGTAAAATCCTGCATCAACACCCGTGCCGGGCGGTACTGGATTTCACGGTCGCTGCGGCGTTCCTTGAGCCAGGCGGCGAGAGCCTTGAGGTCGGGTTCGGTGACGGTTTTGCCGTCTTCCCAGCGCAGCAGGTTTTCCAGCAGCACTTTAAGAGACATCGGCAGCTTGCTCAAATCGCCCAGGGTTTTGGCGGCGAGCGGCAGGCTGAAGTAGTGATAAGTCTTATCGTCGACTTTTAAGGTAGAAAGGGTTTTCAGGCTATCGAGGGAGGACATGAAATGACTCCTTTTGATCCGCACGGCACGGATCGTGTGATACGAACAGAACAGTGAGCAGAGCTTCAAACCTAGCCCTGATTCAGTGATCTGGCTAATAACTGGACTGTCTATAAGGCTTCAAGGTTCCGAACTCAGTTATCATGCCCGCCTTTTCGTGACAGACCTTGTTCCAGGACAAGGTAGCGCAGCGGTTTAATGTCTTGCCGCTGCCCAGGAGTAAATCAATGAACACCGTTTTTATGCATTGCCGGCCCGGTTTTGAAGGCGAAGTCTGCTCGGAAATCGCCGAGCATGCCGCCCGTCTTAATGTCTCCGGCTACGCCAAGGCCAAGCCAAGCGCGGCCTGTGCCGAGTTTGTCTGCACCGAAGCAGGCGGTGCTGAGCGCCTGATGCAGCGCCTGCGCTTCGCCGAGCTGATTTTCCCGCGCCAATGGGCACGCGGCAGTTTTGTCGAGCTGCCGGAAACCGACCGGATCAGCGTCATCCTTGAACACATGGCCGATTTTCCGGTGTGTGGCAGCCTGTGGCTGGAAGTGGTCGACACCAACGACGGCAAAGAACTGTCCAACTTCTGCAAGAAGTTCGAAGGGCATTTGCGCAAGGCGCTGCTCAAGGCGGGCAAGCTGGTCGAAAACGCCGACGACAAACCGCGCCTGCTGCTGACCTTCAAAAGTGGCCGCGAAGTGTTCCTCGGCCTGGCCGAGTCCAACAACTCGGCCATGTGGCCAATGGGCATTCCGCGTCTCAAGTTCCCGCGTGAAGCCCCGAGCCGCTCGACCCTCAAGCTGGAAGAAGCCTGGCACCACTTCATCCCGCGTGATCAGTGGGATGACCGTTTGCACAGTGACATGACCGGCGTTGACCTTGGCGCTGCCCCCGGTGGCTGGACCTGGCAACTGGTCAATCGCGGCATGCTGGTAATCGCCATCGACAACGGCCCCATGGCTGAAAGCCTGATGGACACCGGACTGGTGCAACACTTGATGGCCGATGGCTTTACCTTCAAGCCCAAGCAGCCGGTGGACTGGATGGTCTGCGACATCGTCGAGAAGCCTGCGCGCAATGCGGCGATGCTTGAAGAGTGGATTGGCGAAGGGCATTGCCGTGAGGCGGTGGTCAACCTCAAGTTGCCGATGAAACAACGCTACGCCGAAGTGCGTCGCCTGTTGGACCGCATTGCCGACGGCTTCAAGGCGCGCGGTATCCAGGTTGAAATCGGCTGCAAGCAGCTGTACCACGACCGTGAAGAAGTGACCTGCCATTTGCGTCGACTGGACGTGAAAAAGCCTAAATCCCGCTGATTCAGGAGTACCCCATGAGTTTTGCTGACCTGCCGCTTGACGGCACTCTGGACGCCAGCGGCCTGAACTGCCCTGAGCCGGTGATGATGCTGCACCAACACATTCGCGATCTGGTGCCGGGTGGATTGCTGAAAGTGATCGCGACCGATCCGTCGACCCGCCGTGACATTCCCAAGTTCTGCGTATTTTTGGACCACGAACTGGTCGGCCAGGCCGAAGAAGCGGGCAAGTACCTGTACTGGATCCGCAAAAAGCAGGATTGATCGGCCCAAACGTGCCGACAACGCCTACACTGCCAGTCCTTGAAAGGAGCCTGCCATGCTGATTGTTGCTGATGAAAATATTCCGTTGGTCGATGCGTTCTTTGCTGAATTCGGTGAAATACGCCGTTTGCCGGGGCGCCAGATCACCCGGGCCGATGTGTATGATGCGGATGTCTTGCTGGTGCGTTCGGTGACCAAAGTCGACCGCGATCTGCTTGAAGGCAGCGCCGTGCGTTTTGTCGGCACGTGCACCATCGGCACCGATCACCTGGCGCTCGATTACTTTCATCAAGAGGGCATTCAGTGGTCCAGTGCGCCGGGCTGCAATGCTCGCGGTGTGGTGGACTACGTGCTCGGCAGCTTGCTGACACTGGCCGAAATCGAAGGCGCCGACCTCAATCAGCGCACCTATGGTGTGGTCGGTGCTGGCGAAGTGGGCGGGCGTCTGGTCAATGTGCTCAAGGGCCTGGGCTTCAACGTGCTGGTGTGCGACCCGCCGCGTCAGGCGGCAGAGGGCGGTGATTACGTCAGCCTTGAGCAGATCATCGAACGTTGCGATGTCATCAGCCTGCACACGCCTCTGGATAAATCCGCAGAGAACGCGACCTGGCATTTGCTCGACCAGCAGCGCTTGAACCAGCTCAAACACGGCACCTGGCTGATCAACGCCAGCCGAGGTCCGGTGATCGACAACAACGCCTTGCGTGAGGTGCTGACCCAGCGCGAAGACCTGCAAGCGGTGCTGGACGTGTGGGAAGCCGAGCCGCAGGTTGATGTCGAACTGGCCGATCTGTGCGTACTGGCAACGCCGCACATCGCGGGTTACAGCCTGGACGGCAAGCAGCGGGGCACGGCGCAGATTTACCAGGCGTTCTGCGATTTTCTGGGGCAGGAAGCGGTTATCAAACTTGCCGACTTACTGCCCGCGCCCTGGCTGGCCAAGGTTGAACTGAGCGCCGACAGTGACCCTGCGTGGGCGCTGGCGATGGTATGCCGTGGGGTTTACGACCCGCGTCGTGACGATGCGGACTTTCGTCGCAGCCTGGTGGGCACGGTTCAGGAGCAAAAGCTGGCGTTTGACGCCTTGCGCAAACACTACCCGGTACGCCGCGAAATCGAAGGCTTACAGGTACGTATAGAGGGTGAGTCGCAGGGTTTGACGAAGATGGTTAAAGCTCTGGGCGCAGTGCCAGTGTAGGTATGTAGGTATACGGTCACTGTAGGAGCGAGCTTGCTCGCGATCTTTTGATCTTTCAAAAAGCTCGCGAGCAAGCTCGCTCCTACAGGGATTTTGAGGTTCAGTCTTTGTTTACAGGCTTGACCAAACGCTGTTCCAGTTCTTGGCAGGCGTTCTGAATCATCTCTTCAGTGATGAGAACTTCATTACCTTCAGCGTCGATAAAGGCACACCCCAACGACGGTTGCTGGTGGGTGCGAATTACCGGAAGTGCTTGAGTGTTGATTGATTCCATGGCCTGTCTCCTCATCAGGGTGTAGCGCTACTTTAGATCCGTTAAATGACCAAGCTGTTACACACTTGGCCGCGGAACCCAGTCCAACAGAAATACTTCGAAACTTCTACCCTCACTTTAGAACTTTAACGCCTAGGGCTTGTGGCACCCGGTCATATTCAAAACGACTGAGAAAGGTTTACCAAGTGTTACCCCGGTTCGTTGTAGGCTGTGTGCGGCTTTCAACACTCGACCCCCTTTGCGGAACACCCTCATGCTCTCTTCCCGTCAGCGCCGCGCCATTCGTCTGGTCATTCATTTTGTAGCCCCTTACCGCTGGCATGCGGTCGGCGCGTTGCTGGCCCTGATCGTCACGGCGGGGATCACGCTGTCGATGGGGCAGGGCATTCGTTTGCTCGTCGACAAAGGCTTTATGACCCAATCACCGCATATGCTTAATCAGTCCATTGGCCTGTTTTTGCTGCTGGTGCTGGGCTTGGCGGTGGGCACATTTGTGCGTTTCTATCTGGTGTCGTGGATTGGCGAGCGGGTGGTGGCTGACATTCGCCGGCAAGTCTTCAACCATCTCATCGGTTTGCACCCCGGTTTCTACGAAAACAACCGCAGTTCAGAAATCCAGTCCCGGCTAACCACCGACACAACATTGCTGCAATCGGTGATCGGTTCTTCGCTGTCGTTGTTTTTGCGCAACAGCCTGATGGTGATCGGCGGCGTGGTGCTGCTGTTTATCACCAACCCCAAGCTCACCAGCATCGTCGTGGTCGCCTTGCCCCTGGTGCTGTCACCGATCTTGATCTTTGGCCGCCGCGTGCGCAGCTTGTCGCGTCAAAGCCAGGACCGCATCGCCGATGTTGGCAGTTACGTGGCCGAGGCCCTGACCCAGATTAAAACCGTCCAGGCCTACAACCATCAGCAACAAGACCAGCAGCGCTTTGCGCAAACCGTCGAAGGCGCCTTTGCCACGGCGCGCAAACGTATCTTGCAACGGGCCTGGCTGATCACCCTGGTGATCTCGCTGGTGCTGGGCGCGGTCGGCGTCATGCTCTGGGTGGGCGGCATGGATGTTATTGCCGGGCGTATCACGGGCGGTGAACTGGCCGCGTTTGTGTTCTATAGCCTGGTGGTCGGCAGTGCCGTCGGCACCCTGAGCGAAGTGATTGGCGAACTGCAACAGGCGGCAGGCGCGGCAGAGCGGATCAGCGAACTGCTGCAGTCCAAGAGCCAGATCGTTGTGCCGGACAGCGGGTTGCAAGTGTTGCCAGAGCGGGTTGAAGGCAACGTGCGCCTCGAAGATGTGTATTTTTCTTACCCGTCGCGTCCCGAAAGCTTCGCGATTGCGGGCCTGAGCCTGACCATCAATGCAGGCGAAACCCTGGCCCTGGTTGGGCCGTCCGGGGCCGGTAAATCGACCTTGTTCGACTTGCTGTTGCGTTTCTATGACCCCCAGCAAGGGCAAATTCTGTTGGAAGGCCGACCTGTTCAACAACTTGACCCGCACGACTTGCGACGTTGCTTTGCCCTGGTCTCGCAGACCCCGGCGCTGTTCTTTGGCTCGGTCGAAGACAACATCCGCTATGGCAACCTGCAGGCCACAGACGCTCAGGTCGAGGCGGCGGCGCGCATTGCTCATGCCCATGACTTCATCCTGCAAATGCCCCAGGGCTATAAAACCCACTTGGGCGATGGCGGTCAGGGGTTGTCGGGCGGGCAGCGGCAACGCCTGGCGATTGCCCGTGCACTGCTGGTAGATGCGCCGATTTTACTGTTGGACGAAGCCACCAGCGCGCTGGATGCGCAAAGTGAACACTTGATCCAGGAAGCGTTGCCCAGCCTGATGAAAGGCCGTACCACGTTGGTGATCGCCCATCGACTGGCAACGGTGCAGAATGCCGATCGCATTGCCGTGATGGATCAGGGCAAGCTGGTGGCGGTGGGCACACATGCCCAATTGATAGCCAGTAACCCGCTGTATGCGCGGTTGGCAGCGTTGCAGTTCAATACAGCGGACTAACCCTGTAGGAGCGAGCTTGCCTCGCGATCTTTTAAACATCAAAAGATCGCGAGACAAGCTCGCTTCTACGCGGGGCTAACTCAGCGGTACTCGCACAGGTAAGCGGTATCTACTGCGACCTCAAGCTGAAACTTGCTGTTGGCCGGTACGTTGAACTGGCTGCCTGTCTTGAACGTTTCAAACTCGCTGCTGCCCGGCAGCTTGACCTTCAGCTCGCCCGAGACGACGTGCATGATTTCACGCTCGGCGGTGCCGAACTCGTATTTACCCGGGGCCATGACGCCAATAGTGGCTTTGCCTTCAGCTTGTGTGAACGCAATCGACTTGACGGTGCCGTCGAAGTATTCGTTGACTTTAAACATGGCGATTCCTCGGAATGGGTTAAAAAGGCTGGCCAGTATGCAGAAGCCGTTTTATCCCGTCACGCCCTTTTGTAGAGGCTCGGCGCTGCACTAAACCCGCAGCACCAAGGGCAATAAACGGGCTGTATTGCGCGCATCTTCCAGGGCGCGGTGCTGCTGCCCGCTGAACTGCATGCCGGCCAGTTGCAAGGCACTGTTAAGGCCCAGGGGCTGTTTTAGCTGGCGGACCTGGGCAAATTGTTGCTTGAGGTTCATATGCGGCAAACGTGCCAGGGCGCTGTCCAGCTGCTTTTGTTGCCATTCCTGTTCCAGTTGCTTGCGGTCGTACTCACCCCAACTGGCCCAACCTTCCAGTTTGGGCAGATGCTGGCCCAGCCAGCGCTCGAACTGCTCCCAAACCTGTCCGGTCGGGCTGGCGTTATCAATATTGGCTTGGGTGATATGGGTTAATTGACGGCAAAAAGCGGTCAGCAGCGGGCGCCGTTGCGGCCGTACAAAACGCTGAAAGTGGTCTATTTCGCGTCCGGCACGCGTGACCACGCTGGCACCGATTTCGATGACTTCCATTTCTTCCAGAGGCCAGCCGCCGTCATCGGTGGTGGCTTCCAAGTCAATTACCAGCCAGTGAGGCATGTGCAGCTTTCCTTAAACAACATCGGCATTGAGGATGCAGCGTAGCTAATGCGCAGCCACGGGGCACTTAATTTGTAGTGGGCCACACCACGTTTGCTTGCTAGTCTAGGCGCGCTTAAATTACGGTCGTACTCGATCTCAGGTCCTGTACCCATTAATAAGTTCCAGTTGCGGGCGTCCCCGATGTGCACAGCGTTTAAGTGTTTGCCAATGTGGATGGTCCGCAGTGTGTTGCTGGCGCTGAGTGTCACCTTGATGTCGCCGGTGTGGGCCGCGCAGGAAATTCGCGTCGGTGCGGCGCATTTTCCGCCGTATATCGTGCGCCCGGAACGCGGCTCCGACACGGGCTTGCTGCAAAAATTGCTAAGTGCGATGAATGAGTTACAAACTGATTATAAATTCACCGCCGTCCCTACCTCGCTGGCGCGAAGGGTGCGTGACTTTGATCAGGGCCGCGTTGACCTGATCCTTTTTGAAAGCTCCAACTGGGGCTGGCAGGGGGTCGATTACGATGCTGTCGACCTTGGCCTTGTCGACTCGGAAGTGTTTATCGCCAAGCAACAACCGGGGCGTGATCAGTCCTACTTTGATGATTTAAAGGGGAAACGGCTGGCGCTTTTTTCCGGTTATCACTACGCCTTTGCAGACTTCAATCCTGCCCCCAGCTACTTGCTCAATCACTTTGACGCGACCTTGACCTACTCCCACGAAAGCAACCTGCAGATGGTCTTGCGCGGGCGGGTAGACATGACCTTGATGACCCGATCCAACCTCAATGACATGCTCAGACACAATCCGCAGTACAAATCCCGCGTGCTGATATCTGACCGTGCCGACCAGCGCTACCATCACTACGCCTTCATTCGGCCCCATGGCCCGATCAAAGCCGAAGAAGTGACCAAGCTGATCAAAACGCTCAAGGACAATGGCCAGTTAAAAGCGATTTTTGCCCCTTACAATATTGAACTCGTCGAGACTGAGTCCTAAATTTTGCCCCGCGGCCAACGTCACACAGCCTAACTGTTGACGAAAATCGTGAGTCCAAAATGACTGCTACCGTTTCGCACCCGCAGCGCCCGGCCAAACCCCAAGGCGAAGTTTATCGGCGCTTCGACCCCCAGCTTGGCGCCTGGATCTCCTTGCGTACGCTGGACATCGAGCTTGACCTCGAACGCTTCAACCGCTGGCAAAACACCCCGCGAGTGTTGGCCTTCTGGGATGAAGGGGGCAGCCTTGAGGACCATCGCCAGTACCTCGAAAAACTGGCCGACGACCCGCACACCCTGACCTTGATCGGTTGCTTTGACGACCAACCGTTTGCCTATTTCGAAGCCTATTGGGCCAAAGAAGATCGCATCGCCCCCTTTTACGACGCAGACGACTACGACCGTGGCATTCATATGCTGGTGGGGGAGCAGGCCCATCGCGGGCCGCATAAGGTTGCCAGTTGGTTATCCGCCTTGACCGACTACCTGTTGCAGGACGACCCGCGCACTCGGCGCATCGTGGCCGAGCCCCGCGCCGACAACGCCAAAATGATTGGTTACATGCAGTCACAAGGCTATAAGCGGATCAAGGAATTCGACTTCCCGCACAAACGGGCGGCCTTGATGGTGCTGGAAAGGACAATCGAAAACCAACGCTAAAGCGACGTTCATTTTGTAGGAGCGAGCTCGCCTCGCGATCTTTTGATCTTCAAAGATCGCGAGCCCCCTCACAAAGAAGCTGATTTCAGCGACGGCTAAAGGTATCTGGCTGGCTGCCCGAAACCTTGCGGCAGTGAATCAGCGCGTCGCGGATCATGAAATTGACCAGCGTTGGCGACACCCCCAGCTCTTTGGCGATGTCCTTTTGCTGCACACCGTGCAAGCGGTACATCTCAAACGCATAACGGGTGCGACTTGGCAGCTCGGTCAGCGCGTCAGCGATGTTTTCCAGGGTCGAAAAATTGATATGCGAGGTTTCTGGCGAGGCGCCATTGATCACCACATTCAAGCCTTCCTCTTCTGTACCCGAGTATTTCTGCTCCAGTGCCTGCTTGCGGTAGTGATCAATCGCCAGGTTGCGCACGATCTGGAACAGATAGCTCAGTTGCGCCTTGAATGACGAGGTGATCTGCGGCGCGGACTGCAAACGGAAGAAAGCGTCCTGCACCACGTCTTCGGCCCGAGATCGGCAGCCGGTGATCCGCGCTGCAATTTTGACCAGGATTAATCGGTTGTCGACAAAGGCTTGAAGTAAGGGTGAGTCACACCTGCTTGTGGACATTTGTTCCGTCATGGAGATCACCTGTGGCTAGTGAAAACGTGCGGGCCATTGCTCGGTTGGCGCCGTCACAGTGCGAAACAAACTAGGCTTAATGATAATGATTGTCAATTGAGAAAGGTAATTAATACCGATCCCTTCAAGAGATTGAGAAAAGCCTCACATCCCGTGCAGTTCGCTACAAATGGCCACTACCGGAAGGGCTAATTATTTGCTCGGGTCAACCGTTCACAAGGGGCGAAGGTCTGTGTTGCAGACCTGCGATGAACGGTTAACACAGGAGGGTGATATGGCGTTTGCATGTGCACGGGCGGCGTTTTACGGCGGTGGTTCAGACCATGACTGAAGTCATCCAGCTGCGCTTGTTTTGTCTGCCTTACTCCGGCGCCAGCGCCATGGCTTACAGCCGTTGGCGCCGCTTGCTGCCCACTTGGCTGCAGGTGCGCCCGCTGGAATTACCGGGGCGCGGGATGCGTATGGACGAGCCCTTGCAGAGCGATATTCGCGCATTGGCCGGCCAGTTGGCCGACGAAATCAGCCCGGAACTGGACCGCCCTTACGCGTTGTTCGGCCACAGCCTGGGCGGTCTGTTGGCCTTTGAACTGGCCCACGCCCTGCGTGAGCGCGGGCTGCCCCTGCCACTGGCCTTGTTTGCATCTGCCACGGCCGGCCCGGCCCGCCGAGATGTCAGCGAGTACGCGCTGGCCAAGACCAACACGCAACTGATCGAGCGCTTGCGCGAACTCAACGGCACCCCCGAAGAGGTGCTGGCCAATGCCGAACTCATGCACCTGATGCTGCCGATACTGCGCGCCGACTTCCTGTTGTGCGGCAGTTTCAGACACGACCGGCGGGCGCCGTTGTCGCTGCCCATTCACGTGTTTGGCGGCAAGCAAGACAGTGTGCGCGCCGAGCAACTGCTCGATTGGCAGGCCGACATCAGCCGCGCGTTTTCCCTGGACATGTTTGAAGGCCATCACTTTTTTCTGCACCAGCAAGAAACCGCCTTGTTGCGTTGCCTGCGCCGCTACGCCGAAGAACACCTGCTGCGCTGGCGTCAGCAACAGGCTCGGCGGGTGCCCGGCTAAAGCAGCGCCGTGCTTTCTCGTCTCTCAAACACACCGAATTTATGCAAAGCCGACTTCAGGCAGGAAATCCCATGATGGACGCGTTCGAACTCCCTGGCACCTTGGCCCAAGCCCTGCAACAACGTGCAGCCCAGACCCCGGATCGACTGGCATTACGCTTTTTGGGCGATGACCAGAGTGCCAGCCAGGTGCTGACCTATGCTGACCTGGATTTACGTGCGCGGACCTTTGCCGCAGCCTTGCAGGCCAATGCAGCGGTGGGTGATCGCGCGGTCTTGCTGTTGCCCAGCGGCCCGGACTACGTCGCGGCATTTTTTGCCTGCCTGTATGCCGGAGTGATCGCCGTTCCGGCGTATCCGCCGGAGTCGTCGCGCCGCCATCATCAGGAGCGTTTGCTGTCGATCCTGAGCGACGCCGAACCGCGCGTGCTGCTGACCAGCAGCCATTTGCGCGAGTCCTTGCTGGCCCTGCCCGAACTCAGCCGTGCCGAGGCGCCCGCGTTGCTGTGCGTCGACAGCCTAGAACCGAGCCTGGCGCAAGGCTGGCAGCCGGTGGCGTTGCAGGCCGATGACATCGCCTTTTTGCAATACACCTCAGGCTCCACCGCCATGCCCAAGGGCGTGCAAGTCACCCACGGCAATCTGGTGGCTAACGAGTTGCTGATTCGCCGTGGATTTGGCATCGACCTCAACCCCGACGACGTGATTGTCAGCTGGTTGCCGCTGTACCACGACATGGGCTTGATCGGCGGCCTGCTGCAACCGATTTTCAGCGGTGTGCCGTGCATCCTGATGTCGCCCGCGTACTTTTTGACCCGCCCGCTGCGTTGGCTCGAAGCCATCAGCGAATACGGCGGGACCATCAGCGGCGGGCCGGATTTTGCCTATCGGCTGTGCAGCGAGCGAGTCAGCGAAAGCGCTTTGGCCGGGCTGGATTTAAGCCGTTGGCGCGTGGCCTATTCAGGCTCTGAGCCGATCCGCCAGGACACCCTGGTACGTTTCGCCGAAAAATTTGCTCTGTGCGGTTTTGACTCTGCCAGCTATTTCGCCTCCTATGGCCTGGCCGAAGCCACCTTGTTTGTCGCAGGCGGGCAGCGCGGGCAGGGCATTCCGGGCCTGAACCTGAATGAGGTGGAGCTGGCCAACAACCGCATCGTGCCGGGCGACGGCAGCGCGGTGATGAGCTGCGGCACTCAGCAGCCGCAACATGTGGTGCAAATCGTCGACCCGCACTCGTTCGAGCCCTTGGCGGATAACCGTGTCGGTGAAGTCTGGGCCTGCGGGCCGAGCATCGCCCACGGCTACTGGCGCAACCCGCACGCCAGCGCTCAAACGTTTGTTGCACATCAGGGCGCCACATGGCTGCGCACCGGCGACCTGGGTTTTATCCATGAAGGCCAGCTGTACATCACCGGACGCTTGAAAGACCTGCTGATCGTGCGCGGCCATAACCTCTACCCGCAAGACATCGAAGCCACCCTCGAGCGTGAAGTCGAAGTGGTGCGCAAAGGCCGTGTGGCGGCGTTCGCGGTCAATGTCAAAGGCGAGGAGGGGATCGGCATTGCCGCCGAAATCAGCCGCAGCGTGCAAAAAATCATGCCCGCCAACGCCCTGATCACGGCCATTCGCCAGGCCGTGGCCGAAGCCTGCCAACAAGCACCGAGCGTGGTCGTGCTGCTCAATCCGGGGGCGCTGCCAAAAACCTCCAGCGGCAAACTGCAACGCTCGGCCTGCCGCAGCCGTCTGGCCGACGGCAGCCTCGACAGCTACGCGCAGTTCCCGTGTGACGACGCTCAGCCGGTCAACCATGTCCCGGCGCAGCCAGCCCATCAGTTGGAGGCGCTGATTGCGTGGATCTGGTGCGAGCATTTGCAGGTCGAGCAAGTGGCCGCTGATGATCATTTCTTCCTGTTGGGCGGTAACTCAATTCTGGCCACGCAAACCATCGCCCGCCTGCGTGAAGAACTGAAACTGGAACTCAACCTGCGCCTGTTGTTCGAGGCCCCGACCTTGAGCGCATTCACGGCTCGGGTCGCGGCGTTGCAGCAGGATGGCGGTCTGGCCCAAGGCAGCATCGTCGGCTTGAGCCGCGATGAGGCGCTGCCACAATCGCTGGCGCAAAACCGTTTGTGGTTTATGTGGCAACTTGATCCGCAGAGCAGCGCCTACACCATTCCCGGCGCCTTGCGCTTGCGCGGCGAGCTGAACGAAACCGCGCTGTGCAGCAGCTTCGCGCACTTGGTCGAACGCCACGAAGCCCTGCGCACGCGCTTTTATGAGCGCGATGGCCAAGCCTGGCAGCGGGTTGAGGCCGCCGCGGATTTTGACCTGCAAGTTATCGACATCAGCGACTTGCCCGCCGCCGAGCGAGAAGCGCGTGCGCAGCAGATCCGCGAAGACGAAGCCCGCACCCAGTTTGACCTGAGCAACGGCCCGCTGTTCTGGGTCACCTTGGTCAAGCTCGATGATGAAGAGCACCAACTGCTGCTGACCTTGCACCACATCATCGCGGACGGCTGGTCGCTCAACCTGCTCATCGACGAGTTCTCGCGCCTGTATGCGGCGGCCTGCCTGGAGCAACCGTTAGCGCTGGCGCCGCTGGCTTTGCACTACGCCGACTACGGCAGTTGGCAGCGCCAATGGCTGGCCCAGGGCGAAGCCGAGCGCCAGCTCCGTTACTGGAAACAACAGCTGGGCGACGAGCAGCCGACCTTGCAACTGGCCACCGATTACCCGCGTTCGGCCGCGCAGCAACACAGCGCGTCGCGCCACAGCGTGCGCCTGGACGCACCGCTTGCCGAGGCCTTGCGTGAGACAGCAAAGGCCCATGACAGCACGCCATTTATGCTGCTGTTGGCGACGTTCCAGACCTTGTTGTATCGCTATACCGGCCAGCGCGATATCCGCATTGGCGTGCCAAGCGCTAACCGCCCGCGTCAGGAAACCCATGGCCTGATCGGCTTTTTTATCAATACCCTGGTGCTGCGTGCGCAACTGGACGGGCGCCTGCCGTTTGCCCAATTGCTCCAGCAAACCCGTCTTGCCACGCTGGATGCCCAAGCGCATCAGGACCTGCCCTTTGAGCAACTGCTGGAAGCCTTCCCGCAGGCCCGCGAACACGGCCTGTTCCAGGTGTTGTTCAATCATCAGCAACGCGACCTGAGTGCTTTGCGGCGTTTGCCGGGCTTGCTCGCCGAAGAGCTGGAATGGCACAGCCGCGAAGCCAAATTCGACTTGCAGTTGCACAGCGAAGAAGACCGCCAGGGCCGCCTGAAACTGTCGTTCGACTACGCCGATGAGCGATTTGAGGCCAGCACCATTGCGCAACTGGCCGAGCATTTTGTCAGCCTTTTGCGCCAAGTTTGCGCCGACAGCCATAAGGCCCTGGCTGACCTGCACCTGCTCAGCCCGCAGCAGTTGCTTGAACAGGCGTGCTGGAGCGAAGCGCCGTGTGCTCCCGCGCAGCAATGGCTGCCACAGCAGCTTGAACAGCAAGCGCAGCTCACCCCGGACCACATCGCCCTGTTGTGGGACGGCGGCAGCCTCGATTACGCCCATCTGCATGGGCACGCCAACCGCCTGGCCAACTACTTGCGTGACAAGGGCGTGGGCCCGGATGTGCCGGTGGCGATTGCCGCTGAACGTTCGCCGCAACTGCTGATCGGCCTGCTGGCGATTCTCAAGGCGGGCGGCGCCTATGTGCCGCTCGACCCGGACTACCCGCCCGAGCGTCTGGCCTACATGCTGCAGGATTGCGGTGCGGCACTGTTGCTGACTCAAAGCCATCTGCTGCCGCGCTTGCCGAGTGTCGAGGCCCTCAGTGTGATCGCCATGGACGGCCTCAATCTCGACAGCTGGTCCGCCCATGCGCCGGGGCTGCACCTGCATGGCGACAACCTGGCCTACGTGATTTACACCTCGGGCTCGACCGGCCAGCCCAAAGGCGTCGGCAACACCCATGCAGCCCTCAGTGAGCGTTTGCAGTGGATGCAAGCCACCTACAGCCTGGGCGCCGACGATGTGCTGATGCAAAAGGCCCCGATCAGTTTTGATGTGTCAGTGTGGGAGTGCTTCTGGCCGTTGATTACCGGTTGCCGTCTGGTGCTGGCCGGGCCGGGAGAGCACCGCGACCCGCAGCGCATCGCGCAGTTGGTGCAGCAGTTCGGGGTGACCACGTTGCACTTTGTGCCGCCGTTGTTGCGTCTGTTTGTCGATGAACCGCAGGCCTTGCAGTGCCGCACGTTGCGTCGGCTTTTCAGTGGCGGCGAAGCCTTGCCCGCTGAACTGCGCAATCACGTGCTGCAACAATTACCCGCCGTGCAACTGCATAACCGTTACGGCCCGACGGAGACCGCGATCAATGTCACCCACTGGCAGTGTGCTCACGATGACGGCGAGCGCTCGCCCATCGGCCGACCCTTGGGCAACGTGGTGTGCCGGGTGCTCGATAGCGAATTGAACCCGCTGCCGGTGGGTGTGCCGGGGGAATTGTGCATCGGCGGCATTGGTATGGCGCGGGGGTATCTGGAGCGTCCGGGGCTGACGGCTGAGCGCTTCATTGCTGACCCGCTGGGCGAGCCGGGGGCGCGGCTGTACCGCACCGGTGATCAGGTGCGCTGGAACCGCGATGGCGCCCTCGACTACCTCGGGCGTCTGGATCAGCAAGTCAAACTGCGCGGTTTTCGCGTCGAGCCGCAAGAGATCGAAGCGCGCTTGCTGGCCCAGCCTGAGGTGGCGCAGGCGGCGGTATTGATTCGCGACACCCAGGCCGGGCCGCAACTGATCGGTTACTACACGGCGCTCGACGGGGCGCTGCCCGAGGCCGAGCACAGCGCGCAACTCAAAGCCGCACTGGCCGCCGAGCTGCCGGATTATATGGTCCCCGCGCAGTTGTTGCGCCTTGAGCTCATGCCCCTGAGCCCGAGTGGCAAGCTGGATCGCCGGGCGTTGCCGGAGCCGGTGTGGCACGTGCGCGAGCACGTCGAGCCTCAGACTGAACTGCAACAACGCATCGCCGCAATCTGGCGCGAAGTGCTGGGGCAGGCCCGAATTGGCCTCAATGACGACTTCTTCGCCCTGGGCGGGCACTCGCTGCTGGCTACACAAATCGTTGCCCGGGTGCGTCAGGCTTGTGACGTTGAACTGGCCTTGCGAATCCTGTTTGAAGCCAGTGAGCTGGGCGCATTTGTCGAGCAGGTTGCGCAAATCCAGGCCTGCGGCCAGCGCAACACGCAACGGCCGATTCAGTTGGCGGATCGCAGCCAGCCGGTGGCGCTGTCGTACTCTCAGCAGCGCATGTGGTTTCTCTGGCATATGGAGCCCGACAGCCCGGCCTACAACGTCGGCGGCATGGCGCGTTTGACCGGGTTGCTGGACGTCGAGCGCTTCGAGGCGGCATTGCAGGCTTTGCTGCTGCGCCACGAAACCCTGCGCACCACGTTCCCCAGCGTCAATGGCGTGCCTTACCAGCAGGTGCATCGCGACACGCGCCTGAGCCTGGGCTGGCTGGACCTGAGCGCCCTTGACGGCGCTGCCCGTGAGCAGCGTTTGCAGGCCCTGGCCGACAGCGAGGCGCATCAGCCGTTTGATCTGGAGCGCGGGCCGTTACTGAGCGCCCATATGGTCAAGGCCGCCGCCCGCGAGCACTACTTTGTCCTGACCTTGCATCACATCGTCACTGAAGGCTGGGCGATGGATATTTTTGCCCGCGAACTGGGCGAGTTGTACGAAGCGTTTGTGGATGATCGCGCCTCGCCGTTGCTGCCGCTGGCCGTGCAATACCTCGACTACAGCGTGTGGCAGCGCCAGTGGCTGGAGTCGGGCGAGCGTCAGCGCCAACTCGATTACTGGACCGCCAAACTCGGCACCGAGCATCCGTTGCTTGAACTGCCCGGCGACCGGCCTCGGCCTGCGGTGCAGAGCCATCAGGGCGGGTTGTACCGCTTTGACCTCAGCGATGAGTTGGCCGCAAAACTGCGAGGGTTCAATGCCGAACACGGCCTGACCCTGTTCATGACCATGACCGCCACCCTGGCGCTGCTGCTCTACCGCTACAGCGGCCAGACCGACCTGCGCATCGGCGCGCCGGTGGCCAACCGCATCCGCCCGGAAAGCGAAGGGCTGATCGGGGCTTTTCTTAACACCCAGGTACTGCGCTGCGAACTGGATGGCCACATGCGCGTGGCTGAACTGCTGGAGCAGGTGCGCCAGACCGTTATCGAAGGCCAGTCGCATCAGGACTTGCCCTTCGATCATCTGGTCGAAGCCCTGCAACCCCCGCGCAGCGCCGCTTACAACCCGCTGTTTCAAGTGATGTGCAACGTACAGCGCTGGGAGTTCCAGCAAAGCCGGACACTGGCAGGCATGACAGTGGAGTTTTTGCCCAACGATGCGCGGGCGACCAAGTTCGACCTCAACCTGGAAGTCACTGACCTCGACCACCGTTTGGGCTGCTGCCTGACCTACAGCACTGATTTGTTTGATGAGCCGCGCATCGCCAGCATGGCCGAGCACTGGCGCAATCTGCTACACGCGCTACTGGCCGATCCGCAACAACGGCTGAGCGAGTTGCCGCTGTTGGATGGCGCTGAACAACAGCGCTTGCTGGATGGGCTGGCACCTATGGTGGGTGAGCAGCATCTCGATCACTGCGTGCATGTTCTGTTTGCGGAGCAAGCCAGTACGCGCCCTGAGGCCATCGCCTTGACCTTCGCCGGCCAACACGTGAGCTACGCCGAACTTGAAGGCCGCGCCAATCAACTGGCCTGGAAGCTGCGCGAGCTGGGCGTAGGCCCGCAGGTGCGAGTGGGGCTGGCACTGGAACGTTCGCTGGACATGGTCGTCGGCCTGCTGGCGATCCTCAAGGCGGGCGGCGCCTACGTGCCGCTCGACCCGGAATACCCGCTGGAACGCTTGCAGTACATGATCGAGGATAGCGGCATCAGCGTGTTGTTGAGCCATCGCAGCCTGTTTGCCGCGCTGGGTGAATTGCCCTCAAGCGTCGTGCGCTGGAGTCTCGAAGACGACGGCCCGCAACTGGCCGCGTACCCGTCCAGCGCACTGCCGTTTATCAATTTGCCACAGCATCAGGCGTATTTAATCTATACCTCGGGCTCCACCGGCCAGCCCAAAGGCGTGGTGGTGTCCCACGGCGAGATCGCCATGCATTGTCAGGCGGTGATTGAACGGTTTGGCATGCGTGCGGATGACTGTGAACTGCACTTTTATTCGATTAACTTCGACGCTGCCACCGAGCGTTTACTGGTGCCGCTGCTCAGTGGTGCGCGGCTGGTGCTGAGGGCGCAAGGGCAGTGGGACGCCGAAGCGATCTGCCAACTGATCCGTGAGCAACAGGTCAGTATTCTGGGCTTCACCCCCAGCTACGGCAGCCAATTGGCCCAGTGGTTGGCCAGCCGCGGGCAGACATTGCCGGTGCGCATGTGCATCACCGGCGGCGAAGCACTGACCGGCGAGCACTTGCAGCGCATCCGTTCGGCCTTCCAGCCCAGCGTGTTTTTCAATGCCTACGGCCCGACCGAAACCGTGGTCATGCCGCTGGCCAGCCTGGCACCGGAACAGCTGGCCGATGGTGCCGCCAGTGTGCCAATCGGTGAGGTCATCGGTGCGCGGGTAGCCTACATTCTCGACAGCCATCTGGCGCTGGTCCCCCAAGGCGCCACCGGCGAACTGTACATCGGCGGCGCCGGGCTGGCGCAGGGTTATCATAAGCGTTCGGGGCTGACGGCCGAACGCTTTGTGGCAGACCCGTTTGCGAGTAATGGCGGACGCTTGTACCGCACCGGCGACTTGGTGCGCCAACGCACTGACGGTCTGGTGGAATACCTGGGGCGGGTCGATCATCAGGTCAAAATCCGGGGTTTCCGCATCGAACTGGGCGAGATCGAAAGCCACTTGCTCGGGCATCCGGCGGTACGTGAAGCCGTGGTGCTGGCGCTGGACATGCCAGGTGGCAAGCAACTGGCGGCCTGGCTGGTGTGTGATGAACAGGCTGAGGCGGGGGCGTTGCGCGAAGCACTCAAGGCCCGGCTCAAGGCGCAACTGCCGGATTACATGGTGCCCGCGCACTTGATGCTGCTGGACAGCATGCCGTTGACCGCCAACGGCAAGCTCGACCGCCGCGCCTTGCCAGCGCCCGATGTTGAGCTCAATCGCCAACTCTACGTGGCCCCGCGCAATGCACTGCAAGCCAGTTTGGCCAAGGTGTGGGGCGAGGTGCTGAACCTTGAACATGTCGGTCTTAATGACAACTTTTTCGAGCTGGGCGGCGACTCGATCCTGTCGATTCAAGTGGTCAGCCGCGCCCGGCAATTGGGGATTCACTTCAGCCCCCGTGACCTGTTCCAGCATCAAACAGTACAAGCGCTGGCGAGCGTTGCGACCCAGACCGAGCAAGTGACCGCTGAACAGGGCGTAGTCACTGGCGAATCGGCACTGACACCGATTCAGCAGTGGTTCTTTGATACCGACATGCCGCAACGCGGGCACTGGAACCAGTGCGTGCTGTTGCAACCTGCCGAACCTCTTGAGCCCGCCTTGCTGGAGCGGGCGCTGCTGGCCCTGGTGATGCATCACGACGCCTTGCGCCTGAGCTTTGAGCAGCGCAACGGGCAATGGCAGGCGCAGTACCTGGGCGCTGCACAGCAACCGTTGCTGTGGCAAGCCAGCGTGGCGGACCTGCAAGACTGCGCCGGGCTGTTTAACGACGCGCAACGCAGCCTCGATCTGCACGCAGGGCCTCTGCTGCGCGCGGTACTCGTCGATGGCCCGCACGGGGAGCAACGCCTGTTGCTGGCGGTCCACCATCTGGCCGTCGACGGGGTGTCCTGGCGGGTCTTGCTGGAAGACTTGCAGGCGCTGTATCGCCAGCAGCCACTGCCCGCGAAAACCAGCGCATTCAGGGCGTGGACCAATCGTTTGCACGCTTATGCCAGCAGTGATTCGCTGCGTGAAGAGCTGGGTGTGTGGCAAGAGCACCTCAAGGGGCCAGCGGTGGAGCTACCGGGCGTTAACCACCATGGCGGGCGGCAACATCTGCACGGGCAAACGCTCAGTGTGCGGCTCGACGAGACGCGCACCCGGCAACTGCTGCAACAGGTGCCCAGCGCCTATCGCACGCAGATCAACGATGTGCTGCTGACCGCGCTGGCGCGGGTGATCTGCCGCTGGACCGGCCAGCCATCGACCCTGGTGCAACTTGAAGGTCACGGCCGCGAAACCCTGTTCGATGACATCGACTTGAGCCGCACCGTGGGCTGGTTCACCAGCGCTTATCCGCTGCGACTGACGCCGAGCAGCCACCTGGGGCAGGGCGCTTCGATAAAGGCTATCAAGGAGCAATTGCGACACATACCGCACAAAGGCCTGGGTTACGGCGTATTGCGCTACCTGAGCGACCCGGCCAGGGGGCAAGCCCTGGCCGCGTTGCCCGAGGCGCCGATCACCTTTAACTACCTTGGCCAGTTTGACCAGAGTTTTGCCAGCGATGCGCTGTTCCACCCGCTGGACGAGCCGACCGGCGCAGCCCACGACCCGCAGGCGCCGTTACCCAACGAGTTGAGCATCGACAGCCAGGTGTATGGCGGCGAGTTGGTTTTGCGTTGGGCTTTCAGCGCCGAGCGCTATCAGCCCCTAGCCATTGAAACGCTGGCCCGGGACTACCTCGCGGAGCTTGAAAGCCTGATTGCCCACTGCCTGAGCAGCGATGCGGGCGGGTTGACGCCATCGGACTTCCCGCTGGCCAAACTCACCCAGGCACAACTCGACAGCTTGCCGGTGGCGGCAGGCCTGATTGAAGATGTGTACCCCATGACCCCGATGCAAGAGGGCATGTTGCTGCACACCTTGCTCGAACCGGGCACCGGGCTGTACTACATGCAGGACCGCTACCGGATTGACAGCGCCCTAGACCCGCAACGTTTCGCCCAGGCCTGGCAGGCGGTGGTGGCGCGGCATGAGGCCTTGCGCGCGTCGTTCTGTTGGAACGCGGGCGAAGGCATGCTGCAAATCATCCATCGCCCCGGCAACACTGAAGTCGACTACCTCGACTGGAGCCGCGAGCCACAAGAGAGCCATGAAGAGCGTCTGCAGGCGCTGCTCAAGCGCGAGCGCGAAGCCGGTTTTGATCTGCTCAATCAGGCGCCGTTCCACCTGCGCCTGATCCGTGTGGGTGAGGCGCGTTACTGGTTCATGATGAGCAATCACCACATCCTCATCGATGCCTGGTGCCGCTCGCTGCTGATGAGCGACTTTTTTGAAATTTACAGCGCGCTGGGCGAAGGTCGCGCCCCACAACTGGCCACGCCGCCGCGTTATCGCGAGTACATCAACTGGCTACAACAGCAAGACCTGCAGCAGGCCAATGCCTGGTGGCAACGCAACCTGCAAGGCTTTGAACGGACCACTTACATCCCCACCGACCGGCCTTTGCTGCGCGAACATGCGGGCGATAGCGGCGGCATGCTGGTGGGCGATTGTTACACCCGGCTTGAGGTCAAAGATGGCGTGCGGTTGCGTGAGCTGGCGCAGCAGCACCAATTGACCATCAACACCTTTGCCCAGGCGGCATGGGCGTTGGTGCTGCGGCGCTTTAGCGGTGAGCGCGACGTGGTGTTTGGCGTTACCGTGGCCGGGCGCCCGGTGCAACTGCCGCAGATGCAGCAGACGGTCGGGCTGTTTATCAACAGTGTGGCCCTGCGCGTACAGATGCCTGAAGACGGTCGGGTGCTGAGCGTTCGGCAATGGTTGAGCGCCTTGCTGGAGCACAATATGGAGTTGCGCGAGTACGAGTACTTGCCGCTGGTGACGATTCAGGAGCGCAGTGAACTGCCCAAAGGCCAGCCGCTGTTCGACAGCCTGTTTGTGTTCGAGAACGCGCCGGTCGATATGTCGGTGCTGGACCGGGCCCAGAGCCTGAATGCCACCTCAGATTCGGGCCGCACCCACACCAACTTCCCGCTCACCGCCGTGTGCTACCCCGGCGATGACCTGGGCTTGCACCTGTCTTACGACCAGCGCTTTTTTGAGCGCAGCAGCGTTGAGCGCCTGCTCAGTGAGTTCAAGCGCTTGTTGTTGGCTTTGATGGACGGCGTCAATGGCGACATGGCCGACGTGCCCTTGCTGGGCGAGGCCGAGCAGCAGTTCCTCATCGAAGGCTGCAACCAAAGCCAGCGCGAGTACCCGTTGCAGCACAGCTATGCCGAACTGTTTGAAGCCCAGGTGGCAGCGCATCCGCAGCGCATCGCGGCCGGTTGTCTGGAGCAGCAGTGGAGTTACCACGAGCTGAACCAGCGCAGTAACCGCCTGGGCCATGCCTTGATCGCAGGCGGTGTGCGTATGGATCAGGCGGTGGCGCTGCTGGCGGAGCGCGGGCTGGATATGCTGGGCATGATCATTGGCAGCTTCAAGGCCGGGGCGGGCTATTTGCCGCTGGATCCGGCGCTGCCGGGGCCGCGTCTGAGCCGCATTTTGGAATTGAGCCGCACGCCTGTGCTGGTCTGCACCCAGGCCTGTCGCGAGCAGGCGCAAGCCTTGCTCGATGAGTCAGGTTGCGCCGTGCGTCCACGGTTACTGGTATGGGAAGACGTGCAAGCCGGGACGTGGGCGGATCACAACCCGCAGGTCTACAGCGGCCCGGACAACCTCGCCTACGTCATCTACACCTCGGGTTCCACCGGGTTGCCCAAAGGCGTGATGGTCGAGCAACGCGGCATGCTCAACAACCAGTTGAGCAAAGTGCCGTACCTGCAACTGAACGAGGATGATGTGATCGCGCAGACTGCCTCGCAAAGCTTCGATATTTCGGTGTGGCAGTTCCTCGCAGCACCCTTGTTCGGTGCGCGGGTCGAGATTGTGCCGAACACCATCGCCCACGACCCGCAAGCCTTGCTGGCGCAGGTCAATGCCCAAGGCATCAGCGTGCTGGAAAGCGTGCCGTCGCTGATTCAAGGCATGCTGGCCGAGGCCCCTGTTGCACTGAACGGCTTGCGCTGGATGCTGCCCACCGGCGAGGCCATGCCGCCAGAACTGGCGCAGCAATGGCTGTTGCGTTACCCCGAGATTGGCCTGGTCAATGCTTATGGCCCGGCCGAATGTTCGGATGACGTGGCGTTCTTCCGCGTTGATCATGGGGCGATTCAAGGCAGCTACTTGCCGATTGGCACGCCGACCGACAACAACCGTCTGTACCTGCTCGACGACGCGCTGCAACTGGTCGCACTCGGCGCGGTGGGTGAGTTGTGCGTGGCAGGCACTGGCGTGGGCCGGGGTTATGTCAGCGACCCGCTGCGCACTGCGCTGGCCTTTGTGCCGAACCCGTTCGGCGCTCCGGGTGAGCGTTTGTACCGCACCGGCGACCTAGCGCGGCGGCGCAGCGACGGGGTGCTGGAGTACGTCGGGCGCATCGACCATCAAGTGAAAATTCGCGGTTATCGGATCGAACTGGGCGAAATCGAAGCGCGCCTGCACGAGCAACCTGAGCTGCGTGACGCGGCGGTCAGTGTGCAGGAAGGGCCCAATGGCAAATACCTGGTCGGCTATCTGGTGGCCGCTCAAGCAGCCCTCGGCCTGAGCGAGCGGCTGGACCGGATCAAACAGCGCCTGCGCGCTGAACTGCCGGACTACATGGTGCCGCTGCATTGGCTGTGGATGGAGCGACTGCCCCTCAACGCCAACGGCAAACTCGACCGCAAGGCGCTGCCGGCGGTAGACATCGGCCAGTTGCAGCGTGAGGACTACCTGGCGCCACGCACTGAGCTGGAACACACCTTGGCGGGCATCTGGCGTGAAGTCCTGGGCGTCGAGCGGGTAGGGGTCAACGACAACTTCTTCGAGCTGGGGGGCCACTCCTTGCTGGCGACACAAATCGCCTCGCGGGTACAGAAAGTACTGCAACGCAACGTGCCGTTACGGGCGATGTTTGAATGCAGTTGCGTGGCCGAGTTGGCGGTGTACATCGAAGGGCTGGAAAGCAGCGAAATAAACGAGGAAAAAGTCGATCGCCTGAGCGACCTGATGGCCGAACTCGAAGGGCTGTAACCGCACCCCCTGTAGGGGCCGAGCTTGCCTCGCGATCTGTTGATCTTAACCATCAACAGATCGCAGCCTGCGGCAGCTCCAGGGTGAACTGCACGTTGCAAGTTGTTCGCTTCTCGCTACGCTTGGCATCTCGACAGCAAGCCAACGGAATTGTGCATGGAACACACTCATTACAGTGGCGGATGCGTTTGTGGCTCGATCCGTTATGAAGCCTTGGGCCCTGCAGAAAATGCTCATACCTGCTCATGCAAAACCTGCCAGCGGCATACAGGCTCACCGACCGTCGTGTGGGTGGAGTTTGCGCAAGAAGGGGTCAAGTGGGTAGGGGCCGGGGGTGCTCCTTCGGTCTTCAGAACCTCGGATTACTCCAGCAGGGCCTTTTGCCCAACGTGCGGAAGTTCGATTGGCGCAATCGATGATGAGCCAACGATTGCATTGCTGATTGGCTGTTTTGATGACAATAACGACGCCGAGCTGGCGCCGTTGTACCACTCGTTCGAGGATATCCGACCACGTTGGCGGTGTTTGACGCCATTAACCCCGTAGTCGCTGCCGAGGTACGAGGCTGCGATAGTTACTTGGGCCCCAAAATCTGCACCAGCTTGTCTGGCGACGGCGCACCTTGCTGCTGTTGCAGGTTGCCTTGGTCGTCCAGGTAGAAAATTGCCGGGGTTGCCGACAGTTCCAGGTCGTTCATGAGCTGGGCGTTGGCGTCGAGCTTGGCCTGAACGTCAGCCGGGATTTTGCTCAAGGCCTTGAGGGTGCTGGCCTTGCCGGCTTTTTCGTGTGCCTGCAGGGCTTGCTGTGGGTCTTTGGCGGACAGCAGGGCGGCAGACTTGCCCGGGCTGTCTTCGCGGATAATGCCCACCATGATGTGGCGCAATTGCACTTTCCCGGAGTCAACCCACGGGCGGGCCTGTTCCCAGAACATGTTGCAATACGGGCAGTTCGGGTCGCTGAACAGGTAAACGATGCGCGGCGCATCCTTTTTACCATCCTGGATCCAGTTGCTCTTCTCCATGTTGGCCCAGACCTCTTTGGCCATCGGCGCATATACCAGCTTTTGCAGCGGCGCCAGGCTCAGGTCTTTGCCGTCGGCGTCATACAGGTTACCGACCAGCACATTGCCGTCAGCGGTCAGGTACAAGGCCATGCCACGGTTCTGGTACTGCGCGGCATAGCCTTTCAAACCGCTGGGCGCATCAAAGCTGCCGACGATTTTCGCGCCCTTGGCTTCGATTTTCTTGATGGCTGGAGGCAGTTCTTCAGCTTGCAGCACAGGCGACTGCAGCAGGGCAGCGCCAAACAGAGAGGTCAGGCTAAGGGTTAACAGTTTGCGGTTAAGCATGTTTGCGTATTCCTTGCAGGGTCGACCTGTTGGGCCGACTTTGAATGTTCTTTGGTAAAGCCTTGCATGGCCTGCGCCAGGCTGGCATCGGACAGTTCTCCCAAGTGGCTGCGCAGCAAACGCCCGTCAGCGCTGTAGAAGAGCGTAGTCGGCAGCGCCATGGAGCCGACTTTCTGGGCCAGTTGCCCGCTGCTGTCGAACAAGATGTTGCTCAGGCTCAGACCCTGGGTTTCGAGGAACGTACTGACGCTCTGCATGCTTTCGCCCTGATTGACGAATAAAAACGTCACGTCTTGATGCTGTTTTTGCGCGTTCTGCAGCACCGGCATTTCCCGGCGGCACGGCGGGCACCACGTGGCCCACAAGTTGATGACCAGCGGGCCGCCCTGGTAACTGCTCAGTTGCACTGATTCGCCATTGGCTGTGCGCAAGGTCAATTCAGGCAGGCGCGAACCCTGCTCATAGAGGCTGGAAGACAGGCTGGCCAAAATCCAGAAGGTCAGGCCAGTACTCAACCCCCAAGCTAATGGGCGGCGCAAGCCCGCACGGCGCCAACCCCAGAGCACCGCACCCGCCACCACGGCCACCAGGCCGGGCCAGACCATAAACCCGCCGTCACGCAAATCGAGCATTTTCAACGGGCTGATCTGGAAGTGCGGCCAGAAAGCGAGCACAAAACCGATACGCGCCACGAGCAAGCCCAGCAAAAACAGGGCAAACAACACTGACTCAGGGTTCTCGCCGCCACGTTTGGCCACCCGCCAACCGACCAGGGTCGCCAGGGCGAGTGCCAGGATCAGCAGCAGGTGGTTAATTGCCAAGGCAAACGAACCGATGGTCAGGGTGAGCATTTATGGGGTTTCCCGAGTGGCGTTCCAATTGTTCAAAAAAGTCTCGGCGTTGACTTCGCCGGTGATCCGCTGCCCACGACGCTCAACCCCATTGGGACCTATCCAGACAAAACTGGGCGGGCCGGGCACCTGGTAACGGCTGAGCAATTCGCGGCTGGCGACATTATCGGCGGTCACATCAAGACGCAACAGCCGCACACCTTGCAAAGCCGATTGCACCTCAGGTTTGGCGAACACCTGTTTTTCCATGACTTTGCACGAAACGCACCAGTCGGCGTAATAGTCGAGCAACACCCATTGCCCTTCGGCCTTGGCGCTGGCCAGTTCACGGTCGAGGCTGGCCGGATCGTTGAGAGTAATGAAGTCGCCGTGGTCATTGCTGACCGTAGTGCCGATCACGGTTTTAGCGGTGTACACCTGCAACGGTTGCCCCAGGTCGGTGCCGCCACCAGCGGCCCCTATCAGCATCAAACCACCCCAAATCCCGGCCAATAGGCTCAAGGGGTTAAACAGCGGTTTGGCGCGGGCAAAGTGCTGCGCTTGTTGCCACAGGCTGCTGGCAAAAATAATCAGCAATACGCCCCACAGCCCCAACCACAGGGTTTCACTGACCACCGGGCGCAGCAACAGCAGGGCCGTAGCGAGGAACAGGAAGCCAAACAGCCCTTTGGTCAGATCCATCCAGGCGCCCGGCTTGGGCAAAAAGCGGCTGCCCACCGTCACCAGCAACAACAGCGGCATGCCAATCCCGACACCCATCACAAACAGCACGAGGCCACCTTCAACCGCATTGCCGCTCTGCGCGATGTACAGCAGGGCGCCTGCCAGCGGGGCGGTCATGCACGGGCCCACCAGCAAACCCGACAAGGCGCCGAGGATGCCTGCACCCAGCAGGCTGCCGCCTTTACGGCCACGGCCGGCGTTCTCGAGGCGGTCGCGCAAGGCGGCCGGTAACTGCAATTCAAAAAAGCCGAACATCGGCAGCGCCAGCACCACGAACAGGGCGGCAAAGCTTGCGAGCAACCAGGGTTGTTGCAGCAGGGCCTGCAAGTTGGCGCCCAGCAGGGCGGCCAAAACGCCCAAGCCTGCATACACCAGCGCCATGCTCACTACGTAACTGCTGGCGACGGCGAAACCGCGCCCGGCGCTGGCACCGCTGCCCACCACCAGCCCGGCCAGAATCGGCAGCATGGGCAATGAGCACGGGGTGAAGGCCAGCAACAAGCCAAGGCCGAAGAACAGCAACAAGCTCCAGCCCAACGAACGCTGCTGCAAGCTGGCCGCCAGCGACTGGTCCTGGGCCTGGCCTTGAGCGGCGACAGGTTGCGCGCCGCCCAGATCCACCACCTGGCTTTGCGGCGGGTAGCACAGGCCGGCATCGGCGCAGCCTTGCCAGCTCACTTTGACCTGGCCGCTGGCTCCCGCAGGGATCAGCACGTCGACCTGATTGCGATAGACCTGGCTGGCACCAAAAAACTCGTCATTGTGCTCCTCGCCCTGGGGCAGGACCGGAGTGTGCGCAGCGTCCAGACCGTCGAACTTGAAGCGCTTTTGGTACAAATAGTAGTTGTTGGCAATCTGCCAGCTCAGCCGGGTTTCGCCCGATGGCAACACTTCGCTGCTGAAGGCGAATGCCTTGGCCACCGGCAAGAAGTCGACTTTCTGGGCAAAAGGATCATTACTGGCTTGCGCCTGGCTGAAGCCCGTCAGCAGTAGAAACAAAAAAATAAACAAACGGTGCATACGCCCAGCCTTGGTCTTTATGAATAGGCAACACCTTGGCGACACATGATTAACCGAGTGTTAATAGGGTCGCGAAACTGACAAGCGCTTTAAACAAAGCAGGTGCACTACATTTACAGGGCGGATCTCGGGATAATCCGCCCTTAATCCCATGATTTTCTAATCAGTCTATTTACGCGGGTATGAGCATGCACGTATTGGTTTGCGAAGATGATGAACTGATTGCCAGCGGCATTGTGGCCGGGCTGACGGCGCAGGGGCTGACGGTTGAGCATGTCGGCACCGCCAGCAAAGCCAAAGCCATGCTCAAGGCCGCCGAGTTTGACGTGATGGTGCTTGACCTGGGCTTGCCTGACGAAGACGGCCTCAAGCTGTTGCAGCAACTGCGTCAGCAGGGCTTTGAACTACCCGTGCTGGTGCTGACCGCCCGTGACTCGGTCACCGACCGGGTGGATGGCCTGCAAGCCGGGGCCGATGACTACTTGCTCAAGCCCTTTGACCTGCGTGAACTGGCCGCCCGCCTGCACACCTTGTTGCGTCGAGTGGCCGGGCGCAGCGTCAATTTGATCGAACACGGGCAATTGACCTATGACCCGAGCAGCCGCATTACCTTGCTGGGCGGTCAGCCGGTCGACCTGTCGCGACGTGAGCAGGCACTGCTGCAAGCCTTGCTGCATAACCGTGGGCGCGTGTTGTCGGCCGAGCAGCTCAAAGACAGCATCTACGGCTTTGGTGACGAACTGGAGAGCAATGCCCTGAACGTTCATATCCATCACCTGCGCTCCAAACTGGGCAAAGGTATCGTCGAAACCGTGCGCGGCCTCGGGTATCGTCTGGGCACTGCCGACGGTGCTGAGCAGCCATGATGAGCATGCGTCTGCGTTTGAGCCTGACCATTGGCTCGGCGTTTGTATTGATCTGGGCGCTGGCGGCGGCCTGGATGCTCAGTGATTTGCGTCAGCAAATGATGTTCTCCCTCGACCAGCGTCTGGTGGCGTCCGCGCGCATGGTGGCGGGGCTGCTGGAGCAATTGCCGCAGTTGCCGGTGAAAGGCGAGGGCACCCATTTCAGTGCGGAACAACTGACCATCCCGGGCGGTATGGCGTGCCAGGTGAGTTCGTTGCGCGGTGAGGTGCTGGCCCGCAGCCACAACAACCCGGACCAGCCGATGCGCTCCGAATCGGCGGGTTTTCATGACCAGATCATTGATGGCGCCGCCTGGCGCACGTTCACTCTCGACCGTGGCGATGTGCGCATTACCACCGCCGACCGCCAGGTCGAGCGCGAAGCCCTGAACCTTTCCGTGCTGCTCGCCGCCTCGGTGCCGGTGGGCATGGCCTTGATCGTGTGCTTGCTGCTGTTGTGGCTGGGCCTCGGCCAGGGGTTGGCGCCGCTCAACCGTATGCGTGATGCCCTGATGCGCCGCGATGCCGACTCGCTGCAACCACTGCAAATCAGCCCGTTGCCCAGCGAATTAAAGCCGTTGCTGGACTCCCAGAACCAGTTGCTGGCGCGAATATCCAAAGCCATTGAACGTGAGCGGCGCCTGACCGGTGATGCCGCCCATGAACTGCGCAGCCCGCTGACGGCGATCAAAACCCACCTGCAAGTGGCGCGCATGACCGATGGCGTGGCGCGCGAACAGTCCCTGGCCCACGCCGAAGCCGGGGCAGACCGTTTGCACCGGACCCTTGAGCAGTTACTGCTGCTGGCGCGGGTTGAAGGCAGCTTGTCGTTTGATGACGGCGTAGAGTGTTCGGCTGAACAAGTAGCGCGTCTGGCCATCAACGACGCGGCCAGCGGCGCGGCGGACCGTGTGCATTTGCAACTGGCCGACGACCTGCCGGACACCCGTCTGCACGTGCCTTCGGTGCTGGCAATCGCCGCCTTGCGCAATCTGCTCGACAACGCCTTGCGCCACACCCCGGCGGACACCCAAGTGCAACTGAAGGTGCATGCCGAGGGCAACCACGTCGTGTTCGTCGTGCGTGACCACGGCCCCGGCCTCGCGCCTGAGACCTTGCAGCACATGACCCAACGTTTCTGGCGCAACGGCAACAGCAACGGTTGCGGTTTGGGCCTGGCGATTGTGCAGGCCATTGTCGAACGATGTGCGGGCGAACTGAATTTCGACAGCCAGGCCGATGGCCTGCGGGTTGAACTGCGCATGCCGCTGCAGACGGCTTGAACACCTCGATCCTTGTAGCCGCTGCCGAAGGCTGCGATGGGGCGCGAAGCGGCCCTGTTCTATGGGGTGAAGGTCCTTCGGCCCTTATCGCAGCCTGCGGCAGCGGCTACAGAAACCGGGAAACTTCGGGGCTTGGCTAAATCCTCACCACGCTGATGCGTTTTCAAAACAGGAATGTTTTGGTCAATCTCATCGGCGTATTGAGGGTCCCAGGAATGTCAGTCGCTACTAGCCTTGCTGAAAATCATCCGCTTGAAACGCTGTACGAGTTTGAAGAGTCTCCGTTGCTGGCCCGCCAGAGCCGTCAGGAGTCCAATGCGCGCAGTTACCCGCGGCGCCTGCCGCTGGCCCTCAAGCGGGCCAAGGGTTTGTACGTTGAAGACGTCGAGGGTCGCCGCTTTATCGATTGCCTGGCCGGTGCCGGGACTCTGGCGCTGGGGCACAACCACCCGGTCGTGATCGCCGCCATCCAGCAGGTGCTGAGCGATGAACTGCCCCTGCATACCCTCGACCTCACCACCCCGGTCAAAGACCAGTTTGTTCAAGACCTTTTCGGCCTGCTACCCGGCGCTTTGGCTAGCGAAGCGAAGATCCAGTTCTGCGGCCCGACCGGCACCGATGCGGTCGAAGCCGCGCTGAAACTGGTGCGCACCGCCACCGGGCGCAACACCGTGGTGTCGTTTACCGGCGGGTATCACGGCATGAGCCAGGGCGCCTTGAGCCTGATGGGCAGCCTGGGGCCGAAAAAGCCCTTGGCCGCCTTGCTCAGTAATGGCGTGCAATTCATGCCGTATCCCTACGATTACCGCTGTCCGTTCGGGCTGGGCGGCAAGCAGGGCGTGCAGGCCAATCTGCATTACCTCGAAAACCTCTTCAGCGACCCCGAAGCCGGTGTGCAGTTACCGGCCGCCGTGATTGTCGAAGTGGTGCAGGGCGAGGGCGGCGTCATTGCGGCAGACCTCGACTGGCTGCGCGGGTTGCGCCGGATTACCGAGCAAGCCGGCGTGGCGCTGATCGTCGACGAAATTCAAAGCGGCTTTGCCCGCACCGGCAAAATGTTCGCCTTTGAGCACGCCGGCATCATCCCGGATGTGGTGGTGTTGTCCAAAGCCATTGGTGGCAGCTTGCCGTTGGCGGTGGTGGTGTATCGCGAGTGGCTCGACACCTGGCTGCCGGGCGCACATGCCGGAACGTTCCGTGGCAATCAGATGGCCATGGCCGCAGGTTCGGCAGTGATGCGCTACCTCAAACAACACAACGTCGCTGCGCACGCCACTGCCATGGGCGAGCGCCTCAGCGAACACCTGCACATCCTCCAGCGCGACTTCCCGCAATTGGGCGATATTCGCGGTCGTGGCCTGATGCTGGGGGTTGAACTGGTTGACCCCAACGGCAGCCCCGACGCCTTGGGCCACCCGCCAGCCTTTGCCCGGCTGGCGCCGCTGGTGCAGCGCGAATGCTTGAAGCGCGGCTTGATTCTGGAATTGGGCGGGCGCCAGGGCAGCGTGGTGCGCTTCTTGCCGCCGCTGATCATCACCGCCAGTGAAATCGACCAGGTCGCGGCCATCTTTGGCAATGCCATGGCCGCAGCGATCACCCGGCTCTAATTTCTGCCCGTGATCACTCGTTAGATTCATATCTTTTACAGTTACGGAGACCCGCACATGAGTTCAGTATTTGACCGCGACGACATCCTCTTCCAAGTGGTGGTGAACCATGAAGAGCAGTATTCGATCTGGCCGGATTACAAAGCCATCCCCAACGGCTGGCGCGCCGTGGGCAAAAGCGGCCTCAAACCTGAGTGCCTGGCGTATATCGAAGAAGTCTGGACCGACATGCGGCCCTTGAGCCTGCGCCAGAAGATGGATGCAGTGGCCACGCACTAAGCGCAATCATTGTAGGAGCGAGCTTGCCTCGCGATCTTTTGACCTTGAAAAGATCGCGAGCAACCTCGTTACAAGGCTTTTACAATCGCATCAATATTGCTCTGCAACTGCGCCACCGGATCTGCGCCGTCAGCGCCGATCACCACCAGTTGGCTGCCACCCTCGGTAATCGCCGCCTTCAACTCGGGCGAAGGTTCGCGATGGTCGAGCACCAGCGCCACCTCGTTGTCCTTGAGGGTTTGCGTCAGCGCCTTGAGGGCTTGCGGTGTCCATGGGTCTTCACTGTTATGGGCCACGTCAACGCGCTCCAGATTCAGCCCGCTGATCAAGTAATCCAGCCGGTCAGACACACTCACGACGCTTAAATTATCGGCCTTGGCCAGGCGTGACTCGCTCTCGGCGCTGAGTTTGAGCAGGCACTGTTTCAGCTCGGCCAGGTTGGCTTCGATTTTGGGCTTGGCGGCGGGGGCCAAACGTACCAGGTCAGCCGCAATCACGTCGGCCATACGCCCCATGTTGTTGCTGGACAGCCACGGCTGGCTGTTGAGGCCATCGCTGTGCACGTCAGGTTGCACGGCAATGCCCGGCAAACTGCCGTCCACCGGGCGTGCAGCGTCCACTTCGACGATGCGGATGTTGCTGCGCCGGGCCATCGGGTACAACGGGTCGTCGCTCCACAGCGAGCGCAGGCCGACCACCGCATCGGCGTTTTCTGCGAGCTTTTGCAGGGCCGGGGCGCCGCGACCGCTGAAGTAGGCGCTTTGCCGACTGCCGGGCAGGTTGGCTGCCGCTGCGCGTTCAAGGGTCACGCCGCTGTCCTTGAGCAGCAGCGCGCTCAAGCCATAGGTAATCGGCAAGCTGGCGAGAATACGCACCGGTTGCGGTGCCGGGGTGGCGGCCAGCAGCGGGGTGCTGAGCAGGCCGGTGATGGCAATTGCCAGGGTGAGTTTGCGCAGCGTGAACATTTATCCAATATTCCCTTTAAGGCTTGGCACCACGCCACGAGCAATGGCGGCCAGGGCGAAGGCGATACCGGCCACCAGAATGATCGCGGCGCCGGACGGAATCGGTAGGTCAAGAACGATAGGCAGCAAAATCCCGCACAAGGTACTGACCGTGGCGATCAGCACCGAAATCCAGAAAAAGCCCTTCAACGACTGGCTGAGCAAGCGCGCCGCAGCGGCCGGAATCACCAGCAGTGCGCCCACCAGAATCGCCCCGATCACCTTGACCGCCGCCACGGTGATCAGCGTCACCAGAATCACAAACAGGTAATCCAGGGATTTCACCGCCACCCCGCGTACAGCGGCCAGTTGCGGGTTGAAACTGGCCAGCATGATGCGGTTGTACAGCGGCAGGCTCAGGCCCAGCACCAGCGCACCGACCACCGCCAGCACCAACAGATCGTTGCCGTTGACGGTCAGCACCGAGCCAAACAGTACGTTCTCAAGGATGTGGATGTTGATCTTGCCCGCGAGAATCAGCAGCAGGCTGGCGCCCAGCGCCAATGACACCGAGAGGAAGACCCCGATCAGCGTGTCTGGCGCCAGGCCTGTGCGGTTGCGCAGGTAATTGAGCGAAATGCCGAACAGCAGGCAATAACCGAACAGGCTGCCATAAGGCCCGGTGTAGGGTTCGCCGAGCAGGATGCCGATGGCCACCCCGGTCAGCGCTGCGTGGCCCACGGCTTCAGAAAAGAACGCGAAGCGCTTGACCACCACCAGCGTGCCAAGCCCGCCCAGCACGGGGCCGATGAGTAAACCGGCGAGCAGCGCATTGACCACAAAACCATAGGCCAGCACCTCGGGCAAATACCCGGCGGTGGCCCAGCCCTGAATCATCAAACGAAAGGCTTCATAGCTCATGGCTGGGCGCTCCCGCAGGCTTTAGGGTGGGTTGAAAACAGGCTTAACAGGCGCTCGGGGCTGAGGGTTTGCGCGGGCTGGCCGTCGAACAGCACCTGGCGATTAAGCCCGGTGACGCGATCCGCCAGACGTTTGACGGCCGCCAGATCGTGCTCGATCCACACCACCGTGACGCCCGACTGCTGCCAGTCGTTGAGCAAACGTTCAAACACCTGCGCGCCGGCTTCGTCCAGCGCCGACATCGGCTCATCCAGCACCAGCAATTGCGGGGCCGGGATCAGCCCCTGGGCCAGCAGCACCCGTTGCCGTTCACCGCCCGACAAGGCGCCCATGCGGCGCTTGCGTTTGTGTTGCATGCCCACCCGTTCCAGCGCATCGCCAATGGCCGGGGCAACCTTGCGCGACAAGCCCATAAAGGCCGGGCGCCGCTGGCACATGGCGGCCATGAAGTCGTCGACGGTCATGGGCAAGCCACGGTCAAATTCCAGCGCCTGGGGCACATAACCGATCAACCCCGGCTCGCCGTTCCAGCTCAGGCGCAACTCGCCTTGATGCGGCATTTGCCCGAGCAGGGTTTTGATCAGCGAGCTTTTACCGCCGCCATTGGGGCCTACCAGCGCATGCACGCTGCCCGCCTGAATGTTGAAACTGACGCGGTCCAGAATCGGCGTGCTGCCCAAGGTCAGCGATACCTGATCAAATTCCACACCCGGCCCGCGGGCCCGCACCGCAAGAGGTTCAGCCGCCGTCATGCCCCGGACTCCTGAATCGCCTTGACCACGGTATTGAGGTTGTTGTTCATCTCTTTTTCGTACTTGTCGGCGGTGTACTCGCCATAGGAAATATGCGACAGCGGGTACAGCTTGACCCCGGATTCGCGCTGGATGGTCTCAACGTACGTCGACGGGAAGTCCATCTCGGAGAAGATCACCTTCACATCCAGCTCGCGCAGTTGGTCGATGGTCTTTTTCAACTGGCTGGGGCTCGGCTCAATACCGTGAGCTGGCTCAACCACGGCGGTCACTTCCAGGCCAAATTCGCGCAACAAGTAGTCATAGGCGGCGTGCACGGTGGCGACCCGCAAATCCGCGTTGGGGGCTTCGGTGAGTTTGGCCAGGGCGTCGGCGCGCATCTGGCGCAGGTGCTTGCCGTAAGCGCGGGCATTGGCGGTATAGGTTTTGGCGTTGGCCGGGTCGAGCTTGCCCAGTTCCCGGGCGATGTTGTTGACTTGGGCAATCGAGGCGCTGATCGACAAGAAGGTGTGCGGGTTGACCACCTTGCCAGCGCCCCGCGCGGCGGTGCCGGTGGCGGCCAGCAGCGGTACGTTCTGGTTGGCCTCGATGACCGGGATGTCCGGTTTTTCACTGGCTTCGATCATCTTGTCGGCGAAATCATCATGGCCCACGCCATTGAGCACGATCACGTCCAGCGTGCCGATGCGCTTGATGTCGTCAGCGCGGGGTTCATAGGCGTGCGGGTTGAAACCGGCCGGAATCAGCGGCACTACCTCAGCCTTGTCGCCAACAATGTTTTTCACGTAGCTGTAATACGGGTGCAAGGTGATGCCAATGCGCAACGGTTTGGCCAGCGGCGCCGGGGCGGCGGTTTCAGCGTGCGTCAGAGGTGAAAGGCAGAGGGCCAGGAGGCCGGCCAGCAACAAGGTGCGGCGTCGAAACACAGATGAAATGGACATGGCGAGCAGTCTTCTCTCAGGTAAAGCGGTGGGTTCAGTGCCGATGCTGGCGAGTCACCCCGGCATCGAATTGGGCGATCACTTGCTTCCAGCCGTTCTGGAGCAAGGCGCCATCGCTGAAGTCGGTGGGGGCGCTGACGTTACTGTTGCGGTTAAGCCACACATCGGGCTGCTCGTTGATACGCATCAAAAACGAGCCGGCCACCTCAGGGTTGGGGCTCACGCCCAGGTAGGCCTGGTCGTCCAGCAATTGCCAGGTATGGTTGCCACGGCTCACCGAGCTGGCGTCGCTGGCAAAAGGCGCGAAGCCTTCTTCGGCCAATTGCTCGGGTTGGGGCAGGGCGCCATTTTCTTCGCGCAGCAGGTTGATCTCGTCCAGGGTGACCCGCAGATCGGCGTAGATTCCTTGCTCGGCGGCATTCAGATCGAGCCGGGAATCCAACTGGTGGGCCGCCACTGAGGTTGCCTCATGGGACTCGTGACGCCAGGCCACAACCGACCCCGCGACGCACAGAATCAACAGGCACAACAGCAGCACATAAAGGGTTTCATGCCCGGCACCGGCCGGGCGCACGACGTGAGTATTCATTCGATATCGGCTTGGTCGATTTCAACAATGTGGCCGGGGCCTGCGTCAAACAGCACGTAGAACTCGCCATCCGGGCGTTTGAAGGTCAGGGTCGAATCGCTGCCCAACTTGCCGGGCACCAGAATGGTTTCGTCATAACCGATCACATCCAGCGTCACCCCCGGTGCGCCACTGCCATCAGAAAACCCGCCGGTGCAGCGGATCTGGTCGTCGCCCAGGCTCTTGCACTCACACATCGGGTTGTGTGCCAGGGCCTGGCCGCTGAACCCCAGCAAGGCCAGAAAGCCCGCGGCCATGACACGGCGCGCGGGGTGTTTAAACAGATGCGAACTCATCGTTTACCTCCTTGTTGAGCCAGCCAGGCCATGGTTGCCGGTGAGGCCTCGCTCAGGGGGATGGATGCCTGATGCATTGAGCCGTCCCAGCCCTCAAGGGTGATCCACAGCTCGGCATCGTCTTTGGTACGTTCCGGGATCGGCAAGGTGGCGCCCATACGGTACGGCGTGCCGAAAAAAATCACCCCGGCAGCGCGCAAGCTGCGCGGTTTGCCGATGCGCAAATAAGCCGCCTTGACCTGGTCGATGCAGGTGTCGCACAGCGCTGCGTTAAAGCTCTTCATATAACCGGCCGGGCCGTCGGGGCGCGGCGCTTCGTTGCGTAGTTCTGCCAGCCGCAGGCTCCACGGGCCAACCTGCACCGTGCCGATTTCGCGCTCGCCCAGGCCGCTGTCACCCCGAAACAGTGACGCCTCATGAAAATACTTGGGCATAAACCCCAGCGGGATCAGCAACAACAGAATGTTGATGTGAAACCGCCATTTGAGCCACCAGCGACCCAGTGTAGAAGGGGGCGCTACCGCCGCTGTCTTACTCATACATTGGCCTCCTCGGGCTGTGCGCTGCGCGCGGTGACGGTTTGCCTGCCGGTCGGTACACGGGCGGGTTTATTGCTGCGTTTAAGCGCGTTGGCGGTGGCCAGGGCGGTGCGCTTGGTCCAGATCAGCAGGCCGCTCAACACCATCATGCTCAGCACCAGGCCGAAGAAGAACCAGATCAGCTTGACCCACAGCCCGCCGAAATCACCGGTGTGCAGCGGGCGCATGGACTCGGTCACCAACTCCAGCCCGGAACGGTCGGCGATCATCCGCGAACCTTCGATAACGCCGTTGTAGGGGTTGATGTCGGCGGTCTGAAACAGCAGCGGGTACCAGCCCGGGCCGCCCACTTCGATATGGCCGTAGGCGTTGCTTGGCAAGCTGACAAAGCTCGCTTCAAGGCCTGGAATGCTCTCGGCGGCAATCCTCACGGCCTGATCGAGATTGATCATCGGCGCCGGTTGGCCGTCCGGCATGATCGGCACATCCTGACGCGCCACCACCGGCGGGTTGCCCGCAGTCGAGATTGAAATCTGGTTATCGAACATAAAGGCCTGAATTAAAAACCACACGCCAGTGATGGAAATCACCGCGATAAACCAGATCGACCAGATCCCGCACAGCCGATGGAAGTCGCCCCAAAAGATTCGCGCGCCGTGTTTTAACCGCAGCGTGGGTTTGAGGAAACCTTTCCAGAATTTTTTGTACACCACCAGCCCGGTAATCAGCGACGCCAGCAACGGCAGGCCGAGGAAAGACACCAAGTACCAGCCCCAGCTATATCCGTTGGTGAACGGCACCAGCCACCAGCCGTGCAGGGCGCGGGTGAACTGGCGGAAGTCAAAGCTAGAACTCTCGCCCTGAATGGCCCCGGTATACGGGTTGATGTACAGCGCCGGCGAGCGCCCGTCCGGGTACACCACGCTGGCGACCAGGGCAAAGTGCGACTCATCCGGGCGGCTGATCGACTGCGCCGCCAGCGCCGGTTCGGCCTTGTGAATGGCGCTCAACACCTGCTCATAAGTGAGCAACGGAGCATCGCTTGAAGGCTGTGTGGCACGGGCTTCAGGGGTCGCCAGCCAGACAATCTCCTGGCTGACCACCGCCAATGTGCCGGTGACACACACAATCAATACAAAGAACCAGATCGGCAGCGTTAACCAGCTGTGGACCAGGAACCAGACCTTGGAGCGGGATTTTTTGGACATGGGGAACGGCAGACTCACGGCTGAGCATGTTTAATCGCAACTGAGAATGCGATTGCTATCCATGTAGGACGTATGAGATGTCGAAAACCCGAAGGTAGAGTTGTAAAAAAGTGTTTCGAAATTCGGCCGGGCTGGACAGGAGCGCTCACAGGCAGAAATCAGCAGAGGTGAGCGCAATGCCCGCTGCTGCTTCTGATAGACGTTGAGAACCGTTTGAAATTTACCCGGGACCGGTCGCAGGGGAGTTGTTTGTCGAAAAGCCACTGGCTAAACCTGCGAGCAATACGCGTGAGCGGTTTAGCCAGAGTGCGCGTTACTGAAACTGGCCTGCCTTGATGCAGTAGGTCAACAACGCCTGATCGCTTTCTACCGCCAATTTACGCATGGCTGACACCTTCTGCGCGCTGACGGTCTTGACGCTGCGCTTAAGCAAGCGCGCCACTTCGCTGACGCTGTAGCCGGCAACAAAGATGCGCAATACCTCCACTTCACGCGGGGAAAGGCTGGCAAATCGCTCATCGACCTCCTGTTTATTCATGAGCACAGAGGTCGGCGCCGGAGCCGGGCTTTGATAGTTGCGGTTGGCAGCAACGGCCGCCAGGGCATTGAGGATTTCCTCGTGCAGGTGATTTTTCTGGATAACGCCCGCCACGCCCAACTCATGCAAACGCGACAAAATCAGGTTATTGGAGATCATGGTCAAGACCACGACCTGAATGTGGGGAAACTTGCGAATGATGTAGTCGATCAGCTTGAGCCCGTCGCCATAGGTCGCATCGCCCGGCATATTGAAATCGGTAATCACAACGTCCGGCTGGTATTGCTCAAGCTGAGCAATTAACTGGCTTGAATTGGTGGCCTCGGCAACGAGTTTGAACCGGGGGTCTCGCATGATGATTTCGCGCACACCAAACAGCACGATGGGGTGGTCATCAGCAATCACGACTTTGATTTCTAGCATGAGCTTCCTGTCATTCAATGAAACTCTTAAGTGATAAGGTCTTCGCTCAGGATGAGCAGAGCAGCGCGAAGTCGCGACATAAAAGCCACTAGCTCGCGCCGGGTATCGTCAGTAAGAGGGTGGCTGTTCAAGGTAAATTCCAAATGATTGCAGGCGGCGCAAAGGGCCTGGGCGCGAACCGAAGCCAGCGATCCATTCATCCTGTGCAAGTGGCGCACCAGACCCTGTACATCCTTGGCATGCAACGCCCGCTCGGTGTTGAGCAAGTCTTCGTCCATGGTTTCGATGAACAACTGGCGCATCTGGGCAGACAACGTAATCCAGTTGTCCATGTCGCCGGGTTGCAGGGCTGACGGGGCTTGCGCCGTCGCAGCGTCTGTCGGGCACTAGGTGGTCAGGGTTTCGCGCAGTTGCTTGAGCGTGAGCGGTTTGACCACCCAGGCATTCATGCCGGCGGCCAGGCAAAGCTTGCCTTCTTCACGGAAGGCATTGGCCGTTACGCCGAGAATAGGGATGTCCGCACCTTGCTGACGCAGCGCCTGGGCCAACTCATAACCATTCATGAACGGCATGTTCACATCGGTAATCACCAGATCAAAATCCAGCGCGTTCCACAGTTTAAAGGCCTGTTCGCCATTGTCGGCGGTGGTGACTTCGGCCCCCAGCGCCTCCAACTGTTCGCGAAGAATGGCCTGGTTGATGGGGTTGTCTTCTGCCACCAGAATGCGCAAGCCGATACGTACCGGGGCCAATGTGTGTTCAAGCCGTTTAGTGGGTCTGGCCCCCTGAAAAATCAAGGTAAGGCCGCGACCGATTGCCCGAATGTCATAGCTGTTGATCTCCAGGATCTGGGGACTGTTGCTGTCTTTATCAGGCGAAGCCCCGCGGATGATCACCCGCTCACTGTGCGCAACAGCGCCCGTTGCCTGGGTTGTGACTTCCAGAAGGGTAAGGGTCGGGTCGTCCACGGCTTCCTGTGTGGCTGGCAAGGCGTAGGCTCCCCAGCGATTGAGCCAGTCGATCAGGCTTTGCTCCAGCTCCTTGAGCGGCGCCAGCACGCGCACCGGCATGCCCTGAATGTCGATATCGCGGCAGTCTGGCAGCTCTCCCGGGATGATCGGTAAACGTATGTTCAGTGAAAAACTGCTACCAAGCCCCGGTTCGCTGACCACACGCAGGCTCGCACCCATCAATTCGCTCAGGCGCGAACAGATCGACAGCCCCAGCCCGGCACCCCCTGCAATGTTGTTTGCGGACAGTTGATTGAACGGCGTGAACAGGTTTGCCAGTGCTTTCTCGCTGATACCGACACCGGTGTCGGACACTTGCCACTGCAGCGAGGCGTGTGTGTCGTCTTGCTCGACGACCTTGACCCGCAGCACGATTTGCCCTGATTCAGTGAACTTGATCGCATTGCTCAGCAGGTTGTTGATGATCTGCCGGATTCGCCCAGGGTCACCCAGCATCAAGGCGGGCAACGTGCCGTCAGCGCAGGCGTAAATCTTCAAGCCTTTATTGGTCGCCGCGGCCGAGTAAGCGCGGATGCAATCCTCAAACAGATCCAGCGGGCAGAAGGTGACTGACTCGACAGACATCTGGCCGGACTCGATCCTGGAGACGTCGAGCACATCGCTGATCAACTGAAACAGCACCGAGGACGATCGTTCAATCGTGCTCAGGTAGTCACGCTGGCGCTTGTTGAGGTCGGTCAAACCCAGCAATTCAAGGTTGCCCAGCAAACCGTACAAGGGGGTGCGTATCTCGTGGCTCATGGTGGCCAGAAACAGGGTCTTGGCCTGGCTGGCTTCGTCAGCCGAGCGGCGCGCCTTGTTTAACAGGTTGGTCTGGTCAACGTGACGGGTGATGTCGTTGAAACCACAGAGCACCACGTCCTCGCCTTTGTAGCGGGTTGAAACAAAGCACACTTGCAGGTAACGGTCGGCGACTTCCATGTGCATTTCGCCCTGAATATTGGCGCGACGATCGAGTTTGAGCACGTTGATCATTTCGGCCGTGCACTGCCATTCCATGGCACGTTGATTTTCGATCAGTACCTGGTTGTTGTTGCGTTGCACCACACACAGCGCCGCAGGGGCGTTTTCCAGAATGACCCGGTTAAACGCCTCGCTTTCAATCAAGGATTGGTTGGCCCGTTCTGCCGGTTCAACAATGCGGGTACGAAACCAGCGCGTAATACGCCAGCCCACCATCAACAACAGGCTGAACAACCCTATTACGCCCAGCAACGGCCATAGCGCGTAACGAAAGAAGTTCTCGTAGCTGATGCTGTACAGGCCCACCCACGGGTTGTCACCCGCGGATTTGAGCTTGAAGCACAGGCCATAACGATCGAGGCTGAAACCATCGCTCACATCGTCCACTCGGCTAGGCTCACCCAGCAATACATCACCTTCAGGCGAAATCAGGGTGAAACGATTGTTGATCGGGCGGACCAACAACCGTTCAAGCTCATTGATTTCACTGGCATCGAGCAAGGCGGTCAGGATCGACAACCCTTGATCTTTGCCTGACGGCATCACCTCATTGGTCAGGTCGATGCCTATGTAGCCAACAATCGTTTTGGTGTTCTGGAACAGGCCATGTGGTGCGCGCATCCAGCCCACATGGGTTTCGCTGAGTTTATTGCGCTCAGCCGCAAGCTTTGTGTAAAGGCTTTGCGTCACCTCGAAAAAATTACTTTTCTCCAGCAGGAGCTGGCGGCGTGAACTGCCCACGCCGGGAATGGCGACATTGAATTGTGGTGAAGGCGAGAACATGAACAGCTGCGGCGATGAGTAAAACGAACTCGCCCAGAATGTGCTGTAAAAGTCGGTGAGTTGCACCCCCCACGAGAGCGTCCCGCGCATGGCTTCATCCGAGTACTCGTTACGCTTGGCCAGCGTAAAGGGAATGGACATGGCCAGCCCCTTCACCTGATAGACCTCTTCATCGTCCCCCAGCATGATCAACTTGCTGGAAAAGGGTTGTACATACGTGACCACATTCTGGTGGGCACGGCTATAACCCTGTGCTGCCTGCTTCAAGAAAGACTCATGCTCATGAATGCTTTCGATGAGCCGCGCAAAATGAAAGTCGACCTTGTCGCTTTCTTCTTCAAATACCCGGCCTACGGCCCAATAGCTCATGCTCACCAGCAACAGGGCGAGACTGGTCAGCAGCAGCAACATTTTGTTGAGCCGCTGTGAACTGGTGGCCAATGCTCGAAGGCGCGAGCTTTCATACTTCATGGTTCACACCGTAGAGGCTTAAGTAAAAGATGCTTTAGGGAAGGCGCTAACAGCCGATTAAACCCGACAGGATAGCGCTTGAGAGGTGCAACTGAATGAATAGACAGCAGTGATTCAGGTAAGTGCTGGCTTAGGGCTATCTTCGAGTAACAATTCAATGAAATCGTCGGAGCGTATGGCGGCACAGATGATGAAGCCCTGAGCGAGGTCACACTCGATACGGCGCAGGAACTCCAGCTCTTCCTGGGTTTCAACGCCTTCTGCCGTGACAATCAGGCCAAGCTTGTGGCTCAGCTCGACAATACTTTCCAGGGCGAGCGCCAGGCTTTCTCGCTCCAGACAGCCGTGAACCAGTGAGCGGTCGATTTTCAGCTCACTGAACGGCGTGGACACCAAGTTGAAATACGAGCTGTAGCCCTTGCCGAAATCATCCTGAGCCAAGCCAAAACCCATCATCCGCAGGCGACAGGCGCCAGCATAAAAGTTGCTGATTTTCTCGGTGGTCGAGCTTTCCATCAGTTCAAAGCAGATCGACTGCGGTTCGGCACCCGCGTCCAGTACCTTCTGGTAAAGGCGATCAGCCAGATCATTGCTGTCGAGCAAATGGGTGGGGAGGTTGACTGAAACGGGCACATCAAACCCTTCGCTGCGCCATAGAGCCTGGGCTTTGAGGCTTTGCTCCAACATCAAGCCGACAAGGGTGTCCTCCAGGTTGAACTGAGCGATAGCGCCCAGAAAATCACAGGGCGGCAGTACGCCCAGAGTGGGGTGGCACCATCTGACCAAGGCTTCGGCGCTGCAGATCTTGCCGGTGCGCAGGGACTTTTTAGGTTGAAACCACGCTTGTATCTGCCCATTGCTCATGGCTTGAAGCAGGGTATTGCGTTCCAGGCTCAGAGAAATGGTTGCGTACTCCTGAGCTTGGCTGGCCAGTGCATCGAGGCGTGAGCGCAACTGGCTCACCGCGTTGGGCACGACCGGTTTGGAAATCAGGCCGACGACTTTCAACCCCAGGTTTTTCGCCGAAAGCCCGGCACTGACCAGCAGGCGCCGCGAAGCAACGCTCATCAGGGCAATGGCCGGGCGTTTTTTAAGTGAAGTGATTTTCTGGAACAGTTGCACGCCATCCATCTCCGGCATGAACAGGTCGCTGACCATCAGATCGTATTCATAGCGTTGCAGCAGGTTCAAAGCGCTAGAGCCGCTCCAGGCAGAGTCCACTTCAAACCCGCCGTCGTTACGGAACAGTTTGAGCAAATACTCATGTTGAAACGGGTGGTCCTCAACAATGAGTACCTTATAGGGCTTCATCAGCGTTCCTCTTGTAGGCCAGCAGGCAGGTGTAAAGCGCGCGCATTGAAAAAGGTTTGATCAGGCACTGGTTCATGCCGGCTGCCCGACAGCGATCAGCCTCTTCGAGCATGGCGTTGGCCGTGGCGCCAATAATTGGAATCGAGCTGTTCAGTTCACGCAGCCGGGCAGCCAGTTCGTAACCATTCATGCGCGGCATATTGACGTCAGTGAGGACCAGGTCGAAGGGCGTTGTGCGCCATAACGCCAGGGCCTCCTGGCCGTCACCCGCCAGTTCGACTGTACAACCGAGGTCTTCGAGCTGATCGCGCAAAATCAGTTGGTTGATGACGTTGTCTTCGGCTACCAGAACATGAATACCCAGATGCCCATCCAGGCGATTTTCAGTGAGTGCGTTGATCTGAACCATGGATTGCCCCTGGGCCTCGCTGACGGCGTGATGCACGTCGGACAAGTTGTTGAGATTGACGTGGCGATGGTTGCTGGACGACTCCGTGCAGACATAGTCCTCCGTTCCGGCGATGACTTTTTGGCCTTGCCAGCCCGGGACCAGGGCATATTTAAACGCCCCGACATGCAACTCCAGCAACACTGCGCCGGGGGTGTAGGCGAGCAGGCCAGGGCGTCGCACTTCAGCGCGCGCGCCCCAACGGTTCAACCAGCCGCAGAAGTTTTCTGCCAATTCGCGCACGGTGGCGACCACGTAGACCGTTTCGGCCAGCAGAGGCTGGCAGCCAGGGTCTGTGGGCTGCGCATTCAACTGCTCAAGCGGCAGTTGCAAGGTGAAGCTGCTGCCGAGCCCGGGCTCGCTGACGACGCGCATCGAACCATTCATCAAATGCATCAAGCGCTTGCAAATGGACAACCCCAGGCCGGTGCCCGCGACCACATTGGTGGAGCCGCTGGCCTGATAGAAGGGCTCAAACAGAAACCGCTGGTTTTCCAGGCTGATGCCTTTGCCGGTATCGCTGACTTGCCAGTTCAGGGTGACGCGTTCGTCGTCACGGCTATCGAGCTTTAGGCGCAAGATGATCCGCCCATGATCGGTGAACTTCAGGGCGTTATTGAGCAAGTTGTTGAGAATCTGGCGAATGCGCGAGGCATCACCGTTCAGCCAGTCCGGCACTTTGGGGTCAATGCAGGCAAACAGCTGCACGCCCTTGGCATGCGCCGCGCCGGCATAGCTCTGGACCACGCCCTGAATCAGTTCTACGGGCGAAAAACGGTTCAGGGTCAGCGACAATTGCCCGGCTTCGATTTTTGAAACGTCCAGTACATCGCAAATCAGCTGCAATAAATTGGCCGACGAACCTTCGATAGCCTGCAAGTAGTTCTGTTGTTGGCGATTCAACTCAGTACGGCCCAGCAGCTCCAGGGTGCCCAGCACCCCGTACAGCGGCGTGCGTATTTCATGGCTCATGGTGGCCAGAAACAGGCTTTTGGCTTCGTTGGCGCTGTCTGCCGATTGCCGCGCCTGTTCAAGCGCCAGTTCGACCTGTTTATGGGCGCTGATGTCGCTGAAGGCGCAAATCAATACATCCTCGCGCTTGTAGCGTGTCGGGGCAAAACTCAGATACAGGTGTCGGCCATCGGCCATTTCGAATTCATCGGTGGTGTTTTGCTCTACATCTTCAAAGGCTCGCTTGATCCAGTCCCGGCTTAACTGATTGCGTTCGTGACCGGCTCCCAGCCATTGCTGCGCGAGTGAGTTTTCCAGGACTACGCTGCCATCCACGCGACGCAGGACACACAGGGCCACGGGAGCGATATGAATAACCGTACGACTGAAGGCCTCACTTTCGATCAACCCTTCGATGCGGTCATTGGCCGGAGTAATCAGGCGTCGGTCTATGCGCCGAACAAGGCACAGCATGAGCCAGGCGAACAGGCTGCAGAGCAGGGTGCAGATCAACAGCGGACCTGCAAGCACCGGTAACAGCGATTTGATATTGAGGGCATAGACAATTTGCCAGTCGGAGTAATCCATGCGTTTGCGTATTGCCAGTTTTTCAGGGAACAGCCCGGTCCCTATAAAGCCAAATGAACGAATCGCTTGCAGTTGATGACGCAGATTGCCCACGGGTTCCTCTGAACTGCTGAACAGGACATTGCCGCGCCCGTCCAGCAACATGAAGTCACCGGCACCTTCGTGATGCAAAGCCGCCACCATGTCCGGGACCTGAACTTCCAGGCCGAGCCAGCCTGAGCCCAGCACCCGGTCGTCCAGCCGCGAAAAGGCATACAAGGGCGAATCGGTGAGCGAGGCATCCCTCAACCACATATCGTCGCGCAACGAGAAATCACCCTGGGTCTGGGCCATAAGTTGGCGCAGTACGACGTCGGGAACCTTGTCCGGTGATGAGGTGACATTGAATAACCGGGTGACTGTCGGCTGGCCTTTGTCAGAGACGTACAACAGATTGACCTGATGCTGGCGCAGGTAGTCGCGCATTCGATTCGTCAGCCACAGGCTCCAGTTATGGCGGCTGTCACCCAAAACGATGTGCACCTCTTCGGTGCGTACTTCATTGCTGTTCGGGGTCGGCTGGGTGACGTTGCTGACCGCCGACAACACCAGGCTTTTCAGGAGCATTTCACGGCTGACAAAAAACAGCTGCGCTTCGGCAACGCCTTGGTTCATGTCACTGCGGCGCGCGGAAATTTCATCATTCAGCGTGGTGCGCACATAACTGAATGCAATGGCAATGACACCGCCCGTGAGGGCAATGGCAAACAGGTGAAGGAGTTTTCTGGCCGCTTTGGGAGTCGAGAATGAGGCGTCGAAAGGGCGGATAAATTGTTTTAGTTTCATCCGGGGGAAAGTAATCAATCCCCCTGTTCCGGGTAATAAGACGATTCCTAAACGTCACCGTCTTTTACCTTGTGTTCAGCGTATGAGCGCCTGACTGACGCCGTCTTGATAATGGCCACCGTCATCGATCAGCGTGTAATTCACCCCGACCGAGGTCATTGCACCTGCGTTGAATCCGTCCAGTGCGTAGACCTTGTCGCTGAGCGGCGGCGCCATCATGTCCAGGGTTTTGGACACCGGCAACTCGCGGCCTTGAACGCTCAGGCGCAGCGAGGAGAATGACGCGTGAAAGGGCGTCGGGTTATGGCACAGCAGCACCCAGCCATTGCCGCGACGCTCGATGCTGAAGGTCAGCGCCGCCGCCATTTTTTCCGGGGAACCAGGCAAGTTGGCCGGGCGATAGAACACTTTCATCTGGGTGTTCATGGCCACGGCCACCTGAGTGGTGGCAAGCGGCACCTCGGTCTTGGTCGGCGGGATTTCGTAAATATTCAGCCAACTCACCGACTCGCGGTCCTTGGGTTGCGGGCTGCCATCGTAAACAATCCGCAAGCCCTGCACGGCGCCCGGCTGCATGCGAAATACCGAGGGCAGGGCGAGCATGGCGTTGCTGGCGTTTTCGGGGGCCTGAGTCCCTTCACCGTTGTCGATCCAGGTTTGCACCACCACCGGGTAGGAGTTGGTATTGGCCAGCATCAATGAGCGCTGTGAATCGCCTTCATGAATGATCAGGCGGGTCTGCTCGGGCATGATCCCAGCCTGGACACAATGCGCCGTGCCCAGCCCCAGGGCGGCAACGATGAGCATAATGACGAACATGAACCGGCTCATTGCACTTTCACCAGCACGTACGCGGTGGCATCGACTTTGCCGGGTGTGGCGCGCTTGCCCGGCAAGGTGCCGAGGGTCGCGGTGATGGTCTGCGAGTAGCTGGTGTACCCCGAAAGGTTGCTGCCCGTGGTGCTGGCTCCCGCCAGTACCGGGTACCAGCCCCCCGCCGCGCCGGTCCCGGTATTAGACCAGCCAAGAAAGTTCATCGCTGTACCATTGCTGGCATTGTTCAAACTGATCCCCACCCCGGTGGCCACTGACGGGTCGGTCCCGTAACCATTCGACACCAGATAGCTGACGCCGCCACCACTGGTCAGCAACCCCAGAGATTGCGCCTGGGCATAGGCGTTGTAGGCCACCTGAATGCCCAGCGCCGTCTGATTGGTCGCCGTGCCGGAGCGAGCATCGTTGCTGCACTCAAGGTTGATGGTGAAGTTGCTGCTGCGGGTGATGCCTTGATTCAGCTCTGAAGCCGTAATGGGCATGAAACTCACGACAGGCGTCACGTTTCGCGCTACACAGGTTGCGGTGTAACTGATGGATGAGGCCGAGCGCATGCCAAGAGCAATACCGTTGTATTGCCCCCAAAAAGCAATCGCTGTGTTGGCGTCTGACCCAATAGGGTCTGAATAAATGCCGCCCCCTCGGAAGACCACATAGCCGTTGGGCTGGGTGCAGTTGTAGGTGTAAACGCCACTGCCTGATGTAGCCGCGTTGTCCCAGCAGTAGTTACTGCCCGAGCCCGAGTTTGGCGGGCGGCTAGACACGCGGGCCAGGTCAGCCTGGATCATGCTGAGGTGTTTGGCCTTGATCTGGATTTTGTTGCCTACGGTGTCGTACTGGGTAATTTTTGATTGCTGCCAGTAACGGGTGAATACGCGCCCCGAGTTCAAGTGAGTCAGCTTGACCCCGACATAGGGGAACCAGGTGGCGTAGTAACCGGGCAAGCCATCGTTGACCGTAGTGCCGGCACCGTTGCCAATTTCCCAGTAGCCGCCCACACGGTCATCGCCATTGGTGGCAAACACTTCATAGATATCGTTGGCATCGCTGAGGTCGCATTCCCACAGCACAGTTTCGCTGTTGAGCCCCGGTGCCGAGGCGGGCGAGACCACCACCGACCCCAAGGGCGTACCCACGGGTTGAAGGTAGGTGGAGGTCAGGTTGACCCGGCCGAAGGGCAGCTGTGCCGAGTTGCCATCCAACACCTGGACGCCGCTGTAGATGCGGGTGCAAGTGGCTTGAGCCACCGGCACCACTGCCGCACTCAATGTCAGCAACAGCAGAGACAGCAAGGGGCGAGATAGAGTCATGATTCGCTCGTCTGGAGAAGAAGTCTTGAGGGAAGTGCGCGGCATCATGGGATGCGGCACGCACTGTTGACCTTGATCAGGGCCTGGCTGACATCCTGCTGGGCAAGGTCAAAGTTCATGGTGCAGCGCTCGTCAGGGCCATCACCCCAGCGCACGGTCAGTGCACCTTTGAGCTTCTCGGTGCGCAGGTACGCCTGGCTGCCTTGGCCAACCATGCCAATGACACTGTTGCTGTCATCCAGAACGTCGGCACCCATCGGCACGGCCTGACCGTCACTGCGTTGCGCCTTGACCAGAATCGCATTACCGACCCGGGTCTTGAACGCCACTTTGACCGCTGCCCCGGCGAACGGCGCGACACGGCGTTGGCCGTCATCAAGTTCGGCTTTTTCATTCATGCCTTCCGGGTTGATGGCCACGGTGTTGTAACGGTAGGGCGTTAGTGCCGGCACCAGGGCATAGCCGTTGCTGTCAATTTTGGAGCCCAGGCCGTTCATCACGGTTGCGCCGCTGGCGCCCTTGGCTTCGATCAAGGCAAAGGTATCGCCCAGATACGGCCCGAACGTGACACCACCGCTGTGAATGGCCAGGGCGCCCCGGGCGCTGCCGGAGGCTTGCCAGTAATCCTGGCCTTTGGACGCGCTGGCACTGAGCGATGTGTTGGGGAGGTACTTTTGAACGTTGCCGCTCCACACGTTCTGTTTTTGTTGCGCGTCATGGGACACGTCCATGCTGTAACTCAGCGATTGGTCATCCCCCTGTGTCCCGGACAGGGAGGTTTGGTACTGATTGCCCGAGTTGGTGCTGTGTGTCACCGACGTGCTCAGGGTCGGCACGTTGGCTTTGGCAGGGCTGCCGAGCGGGAACGACACCGACAGCATGGTCACGGTCTCGTTGCTGCCGGGGCTGCGCGTTGTGCCCACGCCGTTGTTGGGTACCGAGTTGCCCAGTTGGTCGTTGAAGCCGCCACTCTGGCGGTTCAGGTAACTGCCGGTCTGCTGTCTGGATACCGACAGGTTGAGGTTGACGTTGTTCTTCAGGGTGTTGGCCCAGCCCATTTGTAACTGGGTGTCGCGCTCACGACCGCTGCGGTAGTCCTGGGTCGAACCCGAGACAAACAGGCTGCCATACTGGTTGAGGCTTTGATTGATCGACACCTCGAAGCGCGAGCGTTGCATGTAGCTCGTCGATTCCCAGGTCTCGTTATTGCGCAACGCTTCGCGAACCCCGAGCACGTCCCCGAGGTCGCGGTAACCTTCGGTGGAGTAACGGTAGCCGGCAATCGAAAGCGTGGTATTGGTCGGCTGGAAGGTACGGCTATAGGACAGGCGCGCCATCCAGCCATCCAGCTTGCCTTCTTTCGGCAGATCAGCTTTTGAATAGGTTGTGTCCAGGCCGAATGCGCCAATGCTGCTGGCATAGACACCGCCGATCACGAACGCCTGATAGCCCTCGGCAACCCGCAGGCCGCTGTTGGCGGTGATGCTATTGGTCAGACCGTACTGATAGGTCATTTCACCGAACGGGTCGTGGTCGCCCAAATCCCGTGTGCGGCCCACCGCCACGCTATAGCGGGAGAGGCCGGGGCGTAGTGATTCTGGAATGGCCGAAAACGGCACGGTGAACGTGCTGACGGTGCCGTCAGCTTCGATGACCGACACTTGCAAGTCGCCGTTGTAGCTGGTCGAGTACAGGTCGCTGATCTCGAAGGGACCTGGCGCCACAGTGGTCTGATAGATGTCGTTACCGTTCTGGCGCACGATCACCTGGGCGTTGGTCTTGGCAATGCCGCGCACCGTGGGCGCATACCCGCGCATGGACTCGGGCAGCATGCGATCGTCGGAGGCAACCTCCACGCCGGTATAGCTCAGGCCCGAAAAGAATCGGCCCGAGGTAAAGCCCTGGCCAGCGGTCATGTCGCCTTTAATATCCGGCAGAGCCCGCTGCACATACGTGCGCGTGGTGTTCCAGTGTTTACCGGCGTCGGTGTCGTAACGCAGGTTGCCTTGCTGGCGAAAACGCCACATACCGACGTTCAGGCCGCTGTTGAGCGCCAGGTAAGAAGAGTCAGAGTGGCCGCCATAGCTGCCGGTGCGGGTGACGTGGTATTGGCTGGCGCTGTAATTGACGAAGCCAAGGGTGCTGCCCGCATCAAGGTTTTGCGGGGCCACGTATCCACGCGGAGTATTGAGCATCAAGCTCTGCGGAACGCTCAGGTCGAGGCGCATTTGGCCAAAGTCGAAGGCTGTGGTGCCGCCTTTCACGACCTTGGACAGCACCAGGCATTGGCTGTTGTCGGCATTATCAATCGAGCTGGCGAGAACGCCTGAACTCTCCAGCAATGAAGCGGGCAGGCACGGTTCAACGTCGCCCTGGCCCTGATCGGCAAATTTAAGCTCGACACGGTCGACAAAATGCCCGTTAAGAAACAGGTCAACCTTGTATTGCCCGGGCTCCATGGCATTGACCTTGTTGAACCGCGACAGCGAACCACCACCAAACAGCATGTTGTCGTCAAACACATAAGGGTCATTCGAAGCCAGGCTGTCTGTCTGAGCCTGCGCCAGCTCGCTAAACAGCAGGCTGGCGGTTGCGAGCGTCACTATCTCAGCGAAACCGCGAACATGGCGGAGTTTCGTAACCCTGAGGTCCTTCTTGAGTTTTGAAACGTGATACGCAGTCATGACGTTCGTCCTGGGGTATCAATGCAGAGGCACAACTGTGGTTACATCGGCACCAAAGTCATTCACCAAGGTCAGGCGCAATGAGTCGCCCGAGCGTGCTGTGGTGCCGGCCGGTAACTGCCATTGCGCATGGCTGAGCGGGGCGATCATCTGAGCAGTTTTAAGCGGCTGATTTTTGCCCTGACTGATCACTTGTGCAGTGCGTACAGTGGCGAAGTAGCCGCTATTGTTATTGGCGATGACTGTTTGGCCCTGCACTTTGAAATCCAGAGATTTGCTCAAGTCGTCGGGGTCACCTGCCAACCCTTTAGGGCGATAAAACAGCTTCATCCGGCTGCTGACAGTGAGCAGCAACTTGTTGGCTTGCAGCTCGCTGGCCTTCATGGCGGGCATTTGCAAAAAACTGAGGTAATACAATGACTCTCGATCTTTAGGTAGCTCAGCGCCGGTAAATACCAAGCGCACCACCTGCCCGGAGTTAGGATTCATGCGAAAGACTTGCGGGCTGGCGATAAATGGCGCATCGGCCTTTTCTGGGGTGGAATCAGGGGTGTCGCTGTCAACCCACATTTGAACCAGGTAGGGGTGTGAGTCCTGGTTAGTTAGCTGCACCACTTTTTCTTGGGTTTGAGCCGGGTAGATCACACGGGTACCGGTCATAACAACACTGGCGTTGGTGAATTGGGGCACGGCGGTACCGATAACCAAAGCCAGGCTTAAGGCAATTTTGTTGAGACGATTCATGGGTCTTCGTCCATCAGGCGCAACGTGTGCGACGTGAAAGGGCGGGGCTGGAACTGCCGGGCACGGAGGCCCGGCAATGTATTTCGCTTACAGGTAATCCAGTGCGTATTGCGCGGTAGCAGAAACGGTACCGGCGGTAGCGCCACCGGCTTCACTGATGTATCGCACGGCAAAATCGTGGCTAGCGCTGGTTTCACCTTCTTTGAGGTTCAGGCCGGCGACTGAGGTGATGCCATTGAGCTTGACGGCAGTACCGCCTGCACCGTCGAGCAATTGAACTTGCACGTTGGTTGCTCCGCCTGCGTTGACGAGGTTGCCAGCAGAGGTCACGTCGCTGCCCAGGAATGCAGTTTTAATGGCCAGGTTGCCCGAACCCGTACCAGGTGCGGTGCAACCGCTGACGCTGATGGTGAAAGGTGTTTCACCGGCAGTGCTGTTGGCGCTGGCCAACGCGGCAGCGCTGACGGTTGGCATCAAGATGACCGGGTTGGCAGCGTTGCCATTGACAGTCACGGAGCAGGTCTGATCGGAAACCTGACCTTTGAAGGTGATGGTGTTCTGGGAGGCTGCGAAAGCCATGACTGGGAAGGTAGTAGCTAGGATCAAAGCAATGCGCTTCACGATGAAACTCCTGATGAAATGAGGTAGTGGTGCTGATGTGCTGACGCTGTCCCGCACTCGCCTTGCTTGGCATAAGCGGGCCTTGACCAGGCCTGACAACAGTAAGAAAAATCACCACCAGGAGTAATCAGACGATTCTTAAAAACCACGGGCACCGCTTTGCGCAAGGCCCTTGAGTGCGTGCTGATTGACCATGGGAAGACGCCACGAAGCTGCGCCCGGCAGATGTGCCAGGCGCAGTTTTGTGGTTTCGGTAGAGGAGGTTTTAGCGCGGTTGCAGCAAAGCGTTACTCAAGCGAACGCCCCAGTTTCCAGTAGCCCATCAACGTCAGCCCTTTGCGATCAAGCCCGCATTCATTGATGAAAAACCGGCGAATATCCATGACCGCTGCGGACTCTCCGGCCACCCAGGCATAGAATTCGCTGCGCTTGGCGCTGGCCAGTTCCCACAGGCGCTGGATGTTCAGGTCCAGCTCTTGCAATGCTGCGCTGTCGTTGAGGTTGGCCCGGGTGGGCGGCAAGCTCGCCAGTTCCCGGGCCGCGAGGATCATGCCTTCGCCATGCTGCTTGTGCAGCGTAAGGCGGGGCAGCCAGTGCACTTTGGTGTGCACGCCGCAGAGCAGCGGCATGCAATCGGCCTCTTCAGGCACTTCGATAAACGCCTGGACCTGGGGCGCGTCGGGATGATTGGCCAATTGTTCGAGGATCCCGGCGATGGCGGGCAGGGCGGTTTCGTCGCCAATCAGCAGGATTTTGCGCACGCCCTGCGGCGGCATCCATTCATAGCCACCGGGGTCGGCGTGGTAGGCAGCGTTGGGGGCGACTATTTGTAAGGGGTCGCCTGGCCTTGCGTGCACCGCCCAGCGCGAAGCGGGGCCGGTTTCGCCATGCAGCACAAAGTCGATGTCCAGTTCGTTTATGTCGGGGCGTAAAGCGCGAATGGTGTAAGTGCGCATCGGCGGCGCGTGCTCGGGCTTCAGTGTGCGGCGCGCGGCTTGCCAGTCGCCAACCTTGGGCAAATCGGGCGCGCTGCCATTGGCGCTGGGGAAGAACAGCTTGACCCGCTGATCGGGGGCCAGCGTGTGCATCAGCGCCACATCCTCGCCCGTAAACACAAAACGCGTGAGCGAAGGGCTCAAGGCAATGCACTGCTTGAGGTGAATGTCGAACAGTTGATAGCCGGTCGGTTTGCTGAGCCGTTTGCGCAGGGTTTGCACCAAAGCTGCGGGAGACATGGAGAGCACCCATCAATAAGCTGGAGACCCATATAGAACGAGCTGCCCGGGAATAAATTTAAGCCCGGGTGGCTTATGGTGTGGGAGCGGGCTTGCCCGCGATGATATCGGCGCGGTGTAACAGATGAGTGAGCGTCGCCTGCATCGCGGGCAAGCCCGGCTCCCACAGGGCATGTGTCAAGCTCGCGGGCCTTTTAATTTTCCCCCCGCTTCATCCGTTCCGTAGGGATAGCCGAGCCAAAGCTCGATTGCCAACGTGTACGGAAGAAGTCAGATGAATGCTGAGAAGTCCCTCAAACTTGCCCGCCGGTTCATCGAATTGCCGCTTGAAAAACGCCGGTTATTCCTCGACGGTTTGCGTGCGGAAGGGATCGACTTTTCGCAGTTTCCGATTCCTGCCGATGTGCCTCAGGCGGATCGACAGGCGTTGTCCTACGCACAGCGGCGCATGTGGTTCTTGTGGCAACTGGACCCGCACAGCGGCGCCTACAACTTGCCCGGTGCCGTGCGCCTGAGCGGCGCGCTGAACCTCAGTGCGCTGGAGCAGGCCTTCGCTGGCGTGGTGCAGCGTCACCAGACCCTGCGCACGGTGTTCCGGCAGAACCCTGACGACAGCCTGGAGCAAGTCGAGCGCCTGGCGCTGATCACTGTCGAGCATGTGGATTTCACCCTGTTGCCGGCCATTGAGCGCGAACAGGCAGTGGCCGCTGAGGCGCAGCAGCAGTCGCTGCAACCTTTCGATCTGGCCAATGGCCCGCTGCTGCGGATCAAGCTGCTCAAGCTTGGCGCTGACGAGCATGTGTTGCTGCTGACCTTGCACCACATCGTCTCCGATGGCTGGTCGATGAACGTGCTGATCGACGAATTTATCCGCAGTTACGATGCTTTTGCGCGTAACGAGGCGCCGCAGTTGCCTGAATTGGCCATCCAGTACAGCGACTACGCCCTGTGGCAACGCCGCTGGCTGGAGGCCGGTGAGCAAACGCGGCAACTGGCGTACTGGCAGGCCAAGCTGGGTGATGAGCACCCGGTCATCACCTTGCCCAACGACTACCCGCGCCCGGCCGTGCCCAGCTATCGCGGCACGCGCCATGAGTTCGCGGTGGCCCCGGAGCTGGTTGAGCAGTTGAGGGCCTTGGCGCAACAGCACACGGTCACGCTGTTCATGCTGCTGTTGGGCGCGTTCAACATCTTGTTGCAGCGCTACAGCGGGCAAAACGATCTGCGCGTGGGCGTGCCGATTGCCAACCGCAACCGCCGTGAAGTCGAAGGGTTGATCGGCTTCTTTGTGAACACCCAGGTACTGCGCACCCAACTGACGGCAGACACCACCGTGGCCGAGTTGCTGGCCGCGGTCAAAGAGACCGCTCTCGGTGCTCAAGCCCATCAGGAACTGCCGTTCGAGCAATTGGTAGAAGCCCTCAAGCTTGAGCGCAACCTGAGCCACAACCCGCTGTTTCAAGTGATGTACAACCATCAGCCGCAAGTGGCCGACATTGAAGCGATCAAAACGGCTTCGGGGCTCACACTGGGCCTGATTGAGTGGGAAGGGCGCACCACGCAGTTTGACTTGAGCCTGGACACCTACGAGAAATCTGGCCGTCTGCACGCGGCATTGACCTATGCCAATGACCTGTTTGACGGCGCCACCATCAGCCGTATGGCACGGCACTGGTGCAACCTGCTGCGAGCGCTGGTGGACCACCCCGAACGGCGGATCGGTGACTTGCCGATGCTCGACGCCAGTGAAATACAGACCCGAGTGCACGACTGGAACCGCACCCACGCTCAATACCCGACCCACACCAGCCTGCACGTGTTGATTGAAGCCCAGGTTGAGCGCACCCCCGATGCCACGGCGCTGGTGTTTGGCGCGCAGACCCTGAGCTATGCGCAGCTCAATGCCCGCGCCAACCAACTGGCCCATGAGTTGCGTGAACGGGGTGTCGGCCCGGATGTGCTGGTGGGAATTGCCGTTGAGCGTTCAGTAGAAATGGTGATCGGCCTGCTGGCGATTCTCAAGGCGGGCGGCGCCTATGTGCCGCTCGACCCGGAGTACCCGGCCGAACGTTTGAGCTACATGATCGACGACAGCGGGATCCAGTTATTGCTGACGCAGGAGCATTTGCAGACCGCATTGCCACAACACATCCCGGTCATGCGCCTTGATCTCACTGTAGGAGCGAGCTTGTCTCGCGATCTTTTGAGCGACCAACAGGTCGCGAGGCAAGCTCGCGCCTACAGTACAGAGAATCTGGTTGATCTGACTCAGCCGCAAAACCTGGCCTATGTGATCTACACCTCCGGCTCTACCGGCAAGCCCAAGGGCGCGGGTAACACCCATGCCGCGTTGGTCAACCGCCTGAGCTGGATGCAGCAGGCTTATCGCCTGACGGCCGACGATGCGGTGCTGCAAAAGACTCCGTTCAGTTTTGACGTGTCGGTGTGGGAGTTTTTCTGGCCGCTGCTCACCGGCGCACGTCTGGTGGTGGCGCAACCGGGGGAACACCGCGAGCCGCTGCGCCTGATCGAAACCATTCGCCAGCAGCAGATCAGCACGCTGCATTTTGTGCCGTCGATGTTGCAGGCGTTTATTCATGAGGTGGGCGTCGAACAGTGCACCAGCCTACGGCGGATTGTCTGCAGCGGGGAAGCGTTGCCGGTTGATGCCCAGCAGCAGGTGTTCCTCAAACTGCCCGCTGCCGAGCTGTACAACCTGTATGGCCCGACCGAAGCGGCCATCGACGTAACGCACTGGACCTGCATCGATGAGGGTGCGGCCAGCGTGCCGATTGGCTTGCCCATCGCCAACCTGCGCACGCTGGTGCTGGATGCCAACCTCTCGCCCGTAGCCTTGGGCGTGGCCGGAGAGTTGTATCTGGGCGGGGCCGGGCTGGCGCGCAGCTACCACCGGCGCCCAGGGCTGACAGCAGAGCGTTTTGTGCCGTGCCCGTTTAATCAGGGCGAGCGCCTGTACCGCACTGGCGATTGGGTGCGCCAGCGGGTTGACGGGGTCATTGAATACCTGGGCCGGCTTGATCATCAGGTCAAACTGCGCGGGCTGCGCATTGAACTGGGGGAAATCGAGGCGCGTCTGGCCGAGCAGCCGTCCGTGCGCGAAGCCGTGGTGCAGGTGCTCGACGGCAAGCAACTGGTGGCCTACGTGGTGCTGCACGCGCAGGCGCCTGCCGACGCTTGGCAAACGGAATTGGCCAACCAACTGCAACTCGGTTTGCCGGACTACATGGTGCCCAACCACTGGGTCAGCCTTGAGCGTTTGCCGTTGTCGCCCAACGGCAAGCTCGATCGTAAAGCCTTGCCGCGCCCGGACATCAGCACCGTGCAGCAAGGCTACGTCGCACCGGCCTCTGAGCTGGAACAGCGCCTGGCCGAGATCTGGCAACAGGTACTGGGCGTGGCGCAGATCGGTGTCGACGACAACTTTTTTGCCCTGGGCGGCGACTCGATCATCTCGATCCAAGTGGTCAGCCGTGCCCGTCAGGCCGGGATCGCTTTCAGCCCCCGCGACCTGTTCCAGCATCAAACCATCCGCAGCCTGGCCCGGATTGCCGCGCTGAGCACCGAGACCCTTGTTGATCAAGGGCTGGCCACGGGCGCGGTGGCGCTGGCGCCGGTGCAGCAGTGGTTTTTCAGCCTGGACATGCCCCAGCGCCAGCACTGGAACCAGTCATTGCTGCTGCACCCGCGCCAGCCGGTGGATGCCGGGTTGCTGGAGCAGGCGCTGAACACGCTGGTGAGCCATCACGATGCGCTGCGTTTGCGCTTTGTTCAGCACCACGGCCAATGGCAGCAAGCCTATGCCGAGCTGCCGAACGAGCCTCTGCTGTGGCAGCGTCAGGCCGCGTCAACTGACGAACTCAAAACCCTGTGCGAACAGACCCAATGCAGCCTGGACTTGCACAACGGCCCGTTGCTGCGGGCGTTGCTGGTGGACATGGCCGATCACAGCCAGCGCCTGTTGCTGGTGATTCACCACCTGGTGGTGGACGGCGTGTCGTGGCGGGTGCTGCTCGAAGACTTGCAGCAGTTCTACACCCAACCGGTGCAGGCGGCGCAGGCCAAAACCAGCGCCTATCAGGCCTGGACCGCCCGCTTGGCCGATGAGGCACAGGCGCGGGTCGGGGAACTGGCGCTGTGGCAGCGCCAACTGGCCGGCGCGTCCAGCGAGTTGCCGTGTGACCGTCCTGATGCCGGCTTGCAAAACCGCCATGCCCGCATCTTGGGCCTGACCCTCGACGCAGAATTGACCCGCCAGTTGCTACAAGTCGCCCCCGCCACCTATCGCACACAGGTCAACGACCTGCTGCTGAGCGCGTTGGCGCGGGTTATTTGCCGCTGGAGCGGCCAGCCCAGCAGCTTGATCCAACTGGAAGGCCATGGTCGCGAAGACCTGTTTGCCGACCTCGACCTGTCACGCACTGTGGGCTGGTTTACCAGCCTGTTCCCGGTGCAACTGACCCCAAGTGCGGATCTGGGTGACTCGATCAAGTCGATCAAGGAGCAACTGCGCAGCGTGCCGGACAAAGGCGTGGGCTATGGCCTGCTGCGCTATCTGGCAGGCGAGGACGTGGCTGAACAACTGGCCAGCCTGGCGACGCCGCGCATTACCTTCAACTACTTGGGCCAGTTTGATCGCCAGTTCGATGACACCGCAATGTTTGCCCCGGCCACTGAAAGCGCCGGGCTGGCCCAGGACGAAAACGCACCGCTGGCCAACTGGCTGAGCATTGAAGGGCAGGTGTATGGCGGCGAGCTCAACCTGCAATGGACCTACAGCCACGAAATGTTTGATGACGCCACCGTGCAGGCACTGGCGGACGATTATCGGGGCGAATTGACGGCGCTGATTGCCCATTGCGTAAACAGCGAGCAAGGCGGCATGACCCCGTCGGACTTCCCGCTGGCGCAACTGACCCAGGCGCAACTGGACGCCCTCAAGGTTGCGGCCAGTGCCATCGAAGACATCTACCCGCTGTCGCCGATGCAGCAGGGCTTGCTGGTGCACACCTTGCTCGAGCCCGGCTCGGGCATTTACTACATGCAAGACCGTTACATCATCGACAGCGAAATCGACCTGCCACGCTTTACCGCAGCCTGGCACGCGGTGGTGCAGCGTCATGACGCGTTGCGCGCTTCGTTCAGCCTCGACGATGACGGCCAGATGCTGCAAATCATCCACCGCGATGCTGCACCCAACGTGCAAGTGCACGACTGGATGGATCGCCCCGAGGGCGAACACGAAGCGGCGTTGCAAACGTTGCTGGCCGAAGACCGGGCCCAAGGTTTTGACCTGCTCAACTCGCCGCCTTTCAGCCTGCGCCTGATCCGTCGCAGCGCCGGGCATTACTGGTTCATCCTCAGCAACCACCACATCCTGATTGATGCCTGGTGCCGCTCGCTGTTGCTGCAAGACTTCTTTGCCCTGTACAGCGGCCAGCGCAGCCTGCCGCCCGCGGCGCGGTATCGCGACTTTATTGAATGGCTGCAAGCCCAGGGCGAGCGCGAGGCTCTGCAGGCCTGGAGCGCTGAACTGGCCGGGTTTGAACAGCCGACGCCATTGCCCTTTGACCGTGCCGTGCGCCGTCAGGGCGGGTTCTCGCAGATCGGTGATTGCTATGCCGACCTGGAGGTCAGCCAGGGCCGCGCCTTGCGCGAACTGGCCCAGCGTTACCACGTGACCGTCAACACCCTGACCCAAGCCGCCTGGGCGCTGGTGTTGCAGCGCTACAGCGGGCTCGAAGAAGTACTGTTTGGCGTCACCGTGGCCGGGCGTCCGGTCAATCGCCCGGAAATGCAAGACACCGTTGGCCTGTTCATCAACAGCATCCCGCTGCGCATGCGTTTGCCGCAGGCAGGGCAGCGGGTCAGCGTGCGCGAGTGGCTGCAAGGGGTGTTTGCGCACAATCTGGCGCTGCGTGAACACGAGCATTTGCCGCTGTTGAGCATTCAGGCGTGCAGTGCGCTGGACAAAGGCCAGCCCATTTTCGACAGCTTGTTTGTCTATGAAAACGCCCCGGTGGAAAGCGCGGTGGTCAGCGGCGCCGAGCAGATCAGCGCCAAGTCCGACAGCGCGCGCACTCACACCAACTACCCGATGACCGTGGTGGTGTACCCCGGCGATGCGCTGGGCTTGCACCTGTCCTACGACAAACGCTTTTTTGATGAGGCCACGGTTGAGCGTTTGCTGGCGGACTTCAAGCGCTTGTTGTTGGCGATTGGCGAGCACGCCGAAGGCAACGTTGCCGACCTGCCGTTGGTGGAGGCTGGCGAACGTGCGCAGTTGTTACAGGCGGGCAACCAGACCGCTCGCGATTACCCGTTGGCGCAGGGTTATGTACGGCTGTTTGAAGCGCAGCTGGCGGCGCACCCGGAGCAGGTGGTTGCCACGTGCCTTGACCAGCGCTGGACCTACCAGGCGCTGGATCAGCGGGCGAACCGACTGGGCCATGCGTTGCTGGCGGCGGGCGTCACTGTTGACCAGCCTGTGGCCTTGCTGGCCGAACGCAGCCTCGAACTGCTGGGCATGATGCTGGGTACCTTCAAGGCCGGGGCGGGCTACTTACCCCTCGACCCGCACTTGCCGACCCAGCGGCTATTGGCGTTGCTGCAACTGGGGCGCGTGCCGTTGCTGGTGGCCAGTGCGGCGTGCCGTGAACAGGCTGAGCGCGTGCTGGCATTGCTCAGCCCGGCACAGCGCCCGCCCTTGCTGGTGTGGGAGGACGTGCAAGGCGCCGGGTATTGCAGCACGTCACCGGGCATCTACACCGCGTCCAACAACCTGGCCTATGTGATATTCACCTCGGGCTCCACCGGTACGCCCAAAGGGGTGATGGTCGAGCAGGCCGGGATGCTGAATAACCAACTGAGCAAACAACCGTATCTGCACCTGAGTGCGGCGGACGTGATCGCCCAGACGGCGTCGCAGAGTTTTGATATTTCGGTGTGGCAGTTCCTCGCGGCGCCGTTGTTTGGCGCGCAAGTCGACATAGTGCCTAACGCTATCGCCCATGATCCGGCCGCCTTGCTGGCGCATGTGGCCGCACGCGGGATCACCGTGCTCGAAAGCGTACCGTCGCTGATCCAGAGCCTGCTCGACGAGCCCGAGGGTTCGCTGGCTGCGCTGCGCTGGATGCTGCCCACCGGCGAAGCCATGCCCCCAGAGCTGGCGCGTCGCTGGTTGCAGCGTTACCCGCAGATCGGTCTGGTCAACGCCTACGGCCCGGCGGAATGCTCGGACGACGTGGCGCTGTTCCGTGTTGACGCGGCGTCGGCCCAAGGCGCGTATTTGCCGATTGGCCTGGCCACCGACAACAACCGTTTGTATGTGCTGGATGGCGACTTGCAGCCGGTGCCAACCGGTGTGGTCGGTGAGTTGTACGTGGCCGGTACGGGCGTGGGCCGTGGGTATTTTGCCGACCCGCTGCGCAGCGCGGCGGTCTTTTTGCCTGACCCTTACGCCGCCAGGGCGGGGGAGCGTTTGTACCGCACCGGCGACCTGGCCCGGCGGCGCCCGGACGGCCAACTGGAGTACGTGGGCCGTATCGACCAGCAAGTCAAAGTGCGCGGCTTCCGTATCGAACTGGGCGAAATAGAGTCGCGTCTGCGTGATTTGTCTGGCGTGCGTGAAGCCGCCGTGGTCGTGCAGGACAGTCCGACCGGCAAGGCACTGGTGGCCTTTGTGGTGGCCGACGATGAAGCGAATGCCTGGAGCGAATGGCGCGAGACCTTGAAGGCTGCGCTCAAGGCGCAACTGCCGGACTACATGGTGCCGCTGCACTGGGTTCAATTGCAGAGTTTGCCACTCAATGCCAACGGCAAGGTCGACCGCAAGGCGCTGCCCCAGGCCCAAGCGGCTGACTGGCAGCGCGAGGTGATTGCGCCCCACGCCGGGATCGAAAGCCGTATAGCCGCGATCTGGCAAGAGGTGCTCAAACTTGAGGCGGTCAGCCGCGACGACAACTTCTTTGAACTGGGCGGCCATTCGCTGCTGGTGGCGCAAGTGGTGTCGCGGGTGCGCCAGCAACTGGGTACCGAACTGGCGCTGAGCAGCCTGTTTGAAAGCAGCGTGCTCCGCGATTTCGCTGCCCGTTGCGCCTCACAGCCGCAAACCCTCAGTCAACCGCCATTGCGCCCGCGTGCGCCCGGCCAGCCCGGCGTGTTGTCGTATGCGCAGCAGCGCCAGTGGCTGCTCTGGCAGCTCGACCCGCACAGCGCCGCGTACAACATTCCGGCGGCGCTGCGGCTTAAAGGCTCACTCGATCGCGAGGCCTTGCTGCGCAGCTTCAACGCCCTGCAACAACGCCACGAAACCTTGCGCACCACCTTTGTTCAGGACGGTGACCAGGCCCGTGGCGTGCTGCACGCACATTTGCCGCTGGCGCTGCGTGAATTGACCCTCGACCAGCCATCAGCCGCGCAGATTGACGCCCAAGTGGCCGAAGAAATGCGTCAGCCCTTCGACCTGCGCACGGGGCCGTTGCTGCGCGTGTTGCTGCTCAAGGTGGCGGCCGATGAGCACGTGCTGGTATTGACCGTGCATCACATTGCGGCTGACGGTTGGTCGATGCAGGTGATGGTCGATGAATTCAGTCAGTTGTACCTGGGCCATGAGCTGCCGCCCTTGGCCGTGAGCTACGCCGATTACGCCGCCTGGCAGCGCGACGGGTTGCAAGCCGGCGAGGGCGAGCGCCAGTTGAACGCCTGGCGTGAGCAACTCGGCAGCCAGCATGCGCCACTTGAACTGCCCAGCGAGCTGGTTCGCCCGGCGATCCGCAGTGAGCGGGGGGCGCGAGTGGAGGTAGTCATTGAACCGGTATTGGCGGGTGCACTACGGGAGTTGGCGCAACAGCACAATGTCACGCTGTTTATGCTGCTGCTGGCCAGTTATCAAACCTTGTTGCATCGCTACAGCGGTCAGTCGGCGATCAATGTCGGGGTGCCGAATGCCGGGCGTGGACAACTCGAAACCGAAGGCTTGATCGGTTTCTTTATCAACACCCAGGTGCTGCGCAGCGAGATCGACGGTCAGCAAACGTTTGCCAGCCTGTTGCAACAGGTCAAGCGCAACGCCCTGTGGGCGCAAGCGCATCAAGACCTGCCGTTCGAGCAACTGGTGGACGCGTTGCAGCCGCAGCGCAGCCTGAGGCACAGCCCGCTGTTTCAAGTGGTGTTCAACCATCAGCGGCAGATCGGCGAGAGCGTCGAGCGGCAACTGTCGGGCCTGAGCATTGAGCGCATGGACTGGCAGCAGCGCACGGCGCAGTTCGATCTGGCGCTGGACACCGAAGAACAGGGCGAGCACGTGTACGCCAGCTTGACCTACGCCTGCGATGTGTATGACGCCGCGACCATTGAGCGCTTGGCCGGGCACTGGCTGAACCTGCTGCGCGCGGTGGCGCAGGCGCCGCAGCAACGTATCGCTGAATTGGCCATGCTGGGTCCGGACGAGCAACAGACATTGCTGACGCAATGGAACCCGCAGGTTGAGGTGCAGCCTGCCGGGCCAACCCTGCACCAACTGTTCGAGGCGCAGGCCGCCTTGCAGCCGCATGCCCTGGCGCTGCGCTGTGGGGAAGATTCGCTGACCTATGCAGCGCTCAACGCCCAGGCCAATCGCCTGGCCCGCAAGTTGCGCGAACGCGGTGTCGGCCCGGAAGTGCGGGTCGGCATTGCCACTGAGCGGGCCGTGGCGCTGGTGGTCGGGGTGCTGGCGATTCTCAAGGCCGGGGGCGCGTATGTGCCACTCGACCCGCAATACCCCGCCGAGCGCCTGAGCTACATGATCGAAGACAGCGGCATTCAGTTATTGCTGACCCAGGAACACCTGCTGGAAAACCTGCCGCCGCGGGTCGGCGTGCAGGCCCTATGTCTGGAGCATGTGCAGTGGGAGGCGTTCAGCGCCGACAATCTGCTCAACCTGACCCAGCCCGACAATCTGGCGTATGTGATCTACACCTCGGGCTCAACCGGGCGCCCGAAAGGGGCGTTGCTGAGCCATGCCAACGTCGGCCGTTTGCTCAGCGCCACCGCCGATGAGTTTGCCTTTGGTCCGAGTGATGTGTGGACGCTGTTCCATTCCTATGCGTTCGATTTCTCGGTATGGGAGATGTTCGGCGCGCTGTGCACCGGCGGGCGTCTGGTGATCGTGCCGTACTTCATCAGCCGTGAGCCGCAGGCGTTCCATCAGTTGCTCTGCGATGAGCAAGTCACGGTGCTCAACCAGACCCCGACGGCGTTCCGGCAATTGCTGCCCATTGCCTGCAACAGCCCGCAAACCCTGGCCTTGCGCTGGGTGATCTTTGGTGGCGAAGCCCTTGATGTGGGGAGCTTGCGCCCGTGGTACGCGCGCTTTGGCGATGCGCCCACCACGCTGGTCAACATGTACGGCATCACCGAAACCACGGTGCACGTGACTTGGCGCGCCCTGAGCGCGCAGGACCTCGATGCCAAGGTACAAAGTCCGATTGGCGGGCCCATCCGCGACCTCAGCTGGTATTTGCTCGACAGCCAGTTGCAACCCGTGGCACCAGGCTGCGCCGGTGAGTTGTACATCGCCGGGGCCGGTCTGGCCCGTGGCTACCACGGTCGCGCCGGGCTCACCGCCGAGCGTTTTGTGCCCAGCCCTTTTGCGCCGGGCGTGCGCCTGTACCGCAGCGGCGACCTGGCCCGCCAGCGCGCTGACGGCAACTTCGACTACCTGGGGCGGATCGACCAGCAAGTGAAGATTCGCGGGTTCCGTATCGAGCTGGGCGAAATCGAAACGTGCCTTAAACAGCAAGTGGGCGTCAGCGATGCGGTGCTGAGCGTGCATCAGGGCCAGCTCTGCGCCTATGTGGTGGCCGAGCAGACGCCAATCGATCCGTTGGCGTGGCGCGAGCATTTGCGCACCGCGCTCAAGGTCGAGTTGCCTGATTACATGGTCCCGAGCCACTGGCTGCTGCTGGAAGCCCTGCCGCTGACCGGTAACGGCAAGCTCGATCGCAAGGCGTTGCCATTGCCTGACGCCGAGCACTGGCAGCGCCCTTACAGCGCCCCGGTGGGCGACCTGGAAACCAGACTGGCAACGATCTGGGCCCAGGTGCTGGAGGTCGAGCGGGTAGGGCGCCACGACAACTTCTTTGAATTGGGCGGGCACTCGCTGCTCGCAGCCCAGGCCAACGCCCGGGTCGAACTGGAACTGGGCCTTGAAGTGGCGCTGCGCGCGCTGTTCGAAACCCCCGACCTGCACGCCTATGCCGCTCTGGTACAGGCCCAAACGCCTGCGGATAACGATGTTCGTCTGAGCGCACTTGAGTCGCTGCTCGACGAGATGGAGATCAACTGATGGAACACTCTACCGCCTGGCGTATTGCCAACCGCTTCGCCAGCCTTGCACCGCAGCAGCGCCGAGAGTTCTTGCACAAGATGCAAGAGCAGGGCGTCAGTTTCGGCCAGTTGCCGATCCCGCAGACCGCATCGCCAGACGCACCTTGCGCGCTGTCCTATGCCCAGCAACGGCAATGGTTTTTGTGGCAGCTCGACCCGCAAAGCGCCGCGTACCACATCCCGGCCGCCTTGCGTTTGCGCGGCGAGCTGAATGTGGCGGCGTTGCAGCACAGTTTTGACGCTCTGCTGGAGCGCCATCACAGTTTGCGTAGGGTCTTTGTCTGTGGGAGCGGGCTTGCTCGCGATGCAGGCAACGCGGAGTTTCTGGACAACAGCGGTGATGCTATCGCGAGCAAGCCCGCTCCCACAGATTCAGCAATGCTGTTGACCCGCCACGACCTGCGCGATCAGCCGCAATCCGAACGCCTGAACCTGGCGCTGCGCCAGGTTGAGCAAGACATCGCGCAACCGTTCGATCTGCAACACGGGCCGTTGCTGCGGGTGAGCCTGTTGCAACTGGACGCGCAGGATCATGTGCTGGTGCTGACCTTGCACCACATCGTGGCTGATGGTTGGTCGATGGGCGTGCTGATCGATGAGTTCTCGCAGTTATATGCCGCCCATGCCCAAGGCCAAACCCTAGAGTTGCCAGAACTGGCGATTCAGTACGCCGACTACGCCCTGTGGCAACGGCGCTGGATGGAGGCCGGGGAGCTGGAGCGGCAACTGGACTGGTGGCGCGGGCAACTGGGCAGCGAGCAACCGGTGCTGGAGTTGCCCAGTGACCGCTCACGCCCTGTGCAGCCAAGCCAGCAAGGTGCGCGACTGGATTTCGCGCTGCCAGCCGAGTTGGCCAAAGGCCTGCTGAGCCTGGCCAGGCAGCGCGGGGTGACGCCGTTTATGCTCTTGCTGGCCAGTTTTCAGGTGCTGCTGCACCGCTACAGCGGCCAGCAGGATCTGCGTATCGGTGTGCCGGTGGCCAACCGCACACGCGCGGAAACCCGTGGCCTGATCGGTTTTTTCGTCAATACCCAGGTGCTGCGGGCCGAGCTGGACGGGCGCATGCCGTTCAGCCAATTGCTAAGCCAGACCCGTGACCGCGCACTGGATGCCCAGGGTTATCAGGACGTGCCCTTCGAACGGCTGGTCAATGCCTTGCAGGGGGAGCGCAGCCTGAGCCACAGCCCCTTGTTTCAAGTGATGTTCAACCACCAGCAAAGCCGCCCCGGCGCACTGCGCGGGATGCTCGCCGGTTTGCAGGTCGAGAGCCTGGAATGGCAGGGCCGCACTGCTCAGTTTGATCTACAACTCGATACCCATGAAGAAGGCGAGCACCTGCTGGCCAGCCTGACTTATGCCACCGACCTGTTTGATGCCCCGCGCATCGAAGCCATGGCCGCGCATTGGCGCACCCTGCTGGCTGGTGTGGTGGCGAATCCTGAGTGCGCGATCAGCGAGCTGCCGATGCTCGCTGCCCATGAAATAGAGGCCACGCTGTATGGCCTGAATGCCACGCAGCAGCACTATCCCGGCCCCGCCTGCGTGCACCAGCACATCGAAGCGCAAGCGGCGGCCACACCGGATGCTTGTGCGCTGGTGTTTGCCGGGCAGTCATTGAGTTATCGCGAACTCAATCTGCGGGCCAACCGTCTGGCGCATCAGTTGCGCGAGAGCGGAGTGGGCCCGGAAGTGCGCGTGGGCGTGGCGTGCGAGCGTTCGCTGGAGCTGGTGATTGGCTTGCTGGCGATTCTCAAGGCCGGGGGCGCTTACGTGCCGCTCGACCCTGAATACCCGGCTGAACGCCTCGCCTACATGTTTGAAGACAGCGGTATCAGTTTGCTGCTGACCCAGGCGCACGTGCAGACGGCGTTGCCGCCGCACATCCCCGTCATGATCCTGGATCCCACTGTAGGAGCGAGCTTGCCTCGCGATCTTTCAAACGTTCATGAGTGCGCTGAAAACCTGACTAACCTGGCGCATCCCGAGAATCTGGCCTATGTGATCTACACCTCGGGCTCCACCGGCCGCCCCAAAGGCGCAGGCAACAGCCATGGCGCGTTGTACAACCGGCTGGCATGGATGCAACAAGCTTATGGCCTGAGCGCTGCCGACCGGGTCTTGCAGAAAACCCCGTTCAGTTTTGACGTGTCGGTGTGGGAGTTTTTCTGGCCGCTGATGCATGGCGCGACCCTGGTGGTCGCCGCCCCCGGTGCGCACCGCGACCCGCAGCAACTGGCGCAACTGATCGTCGAGCAGGGGATTACCACCCTGCATTTTGTGCCGTCGATGCTGCAAGCCTTCATCAACAGCGACGAGGCCGCGCAGTGCTGCTCGCTGCGGCGGATTGTGTGCAGCGGCGAGGCGCTGCCGATTGCCTTGCAACGCCAGACAATGAGTAACCTGCCCCAAGCGGCGTTGTACAACTTGTACGGGCCTACCGAAGCGGCCATCGACGTAACCCACTGGACGTGCCTTGAAGAACAGCGCGACAGCGTGCCGATCGGGCGACCGATTGCCAACCTGCGTACCTACGTCCTCAGCCCGGAACTGTTGCCCTTGCCGACCGGTGCCATTGGCGAGTTGTACTTGGCGGGCGCGGGTTTGGCCCGGGGCTACCATGCGCGCCCGGCATTGACGGCCGAGCGCTTTGTGGTCGACCCGTTTGGCAGTGGCGAACGGCTGTACCGCACTGGCGACCTGGCGCGTTATCGCGCTGACGGTGCTATCGAGTACTGCGGCCGGATCGACCATCAGGTGAAAATTCGCGGCCTGCGCATCGAGCTGGGCGAGATCGAAGCGCGCCTGCAAGAACACCCGCAGGTTCAGGAAGCCGTGGTACTGGCGCTGGACAGCCAGTTGGTGGCGTATCTGGTGCCCAGCGACGTGGCGCTGCTGGAACAGCCCGAGGCGCAAGCCGCCTGGCGTGACACCCTGAAAGCCCATGTACTGCTGAGCCTGCCCGATTACATGGTGCCGACGCAGTTGCTGTTGATCGAGCGCATGCCGCTGAGCCCCAATGGCAAGCTGGAACGCAAGTTGTTGCCGGCGCCGCAGGCCAGCGTCAGCCAGCGGGTTTTCGAGGCACCACGCAGCGACAACGAGCGCCAGTTAGCAGCGATTTGGCAAGCCGTGCTGGGGCTTGAGCAGGTCGGCCGTCAGGACAACTTCTTTGAGCTGGGCGGCGACTCGATCATCTCGATTCAGGTGGTCAGCCGGGCACGGCGTGCCGGGTTGCGCTTGCAGCCGCGTGACCTGTTTCAACAACCGACCTTGCAGGCGCTGGCCGCTGTGGCTAGCCCGCTACAGGTCGCGCACATCCCTCAAGGGCCGGTGGTGGGTACGCAAACACTAACCCCGGTGCAGCAGTGGTTCTTTGCCAATCAAACCGAGCAGCCCCAGCACTGGAACCAGTCGGTGCTGCTGGACGTGCGCGAGCCGCTGGACTTGCTGCGCCTGCAAACCGCCGTGCAGCAGGTGTTGGCCCAACACGACGCGTTGCGTTTGCAGTTCCGCGAGCAGGCCGGGGAATGGACAGCGCGCTATGTGCCGCTGGACAGCAGCGCGGCCACCGATCTGCTGTGGACCGCCCAAGTGCACAGCAGCGAGGCGTTACAAGCCTTGTGCGACGAGGCGCAGCGCAGTTTATCGCTGCACGACGGGCCGCTGCTGCGCGCGGTGTTGATCGACCACGAGCAAGGCGCGCAGCGTTTGTTGCTGGTGATTCACCACCTGGTGGTGGACGGCGTGTCGTGGCGGGTGTTGCTTGAAGACTTGCAGGCGGCCTACGCCGGGCAAGCCCTGGCAGAAAAAACCAGCGCCTTGCAAGACTGGGCCCGGCAGTTGTCGGCCTATGCGCAAAGCCCGGCATTGATGGCTCAACGTGACAGCTGGTTGCAGCAGTTGCAAGGCGCCAGCGCCCGGTTGCCCCATGCCCGCACGGAGGCCAGCCAGGCGTTGCGTCATCGCCAGGTGGTGAGCCTGGGCCTGGACCGGGCGCAGACCCGGCACTTGCTGCAACAGGCGCCTGCGGCCTATCGCACGCAGATCAATGACCTGCTGCTGACCGCGTTGGCCCGCGCCCTGTGCGACTGGACCGGCGATTCGACGGCCTTGATCCAGCTGGAAGGCCACGGCCGTGAAGAACTGTTTGCGGGCATCGACCTGACCCGCACTGTGGGCTGGTTCACCAGCCTGTTCCCTGTCAAGTTGACCCCTGCCGTGGGCATGGCCGAGTCGATCAAAGCGATCAAGCAGCAACTGCGTGAGGTACCGGGCAAGGGCCTGGGCTTTGGGCTGTTGCGCTACCAGGGCGATGCCCAGACCCAAGCCAGCCTCGCGGCCTTGCCGCAGGCACGGGTGACGTTCAACTACCTGGGCCAGTTTGATCAGAGCTTCAACGACGACGGGTTATTCGTCCCGGCTCAAGCGGCCAGCGGCGCCGCGCAGAGCCTGGATTCGCCGTTGGCCAACTGGTTGTCAGTTGATGGCCAGGTGTATGGCGGTGAATTGAAGCTGGACCTGAGCTTCAGCCAGGAATGCTTCGACACGGCGGATATCGAGGCCCTAGCCTCAAGCCTTAAGGCCCAGTTGCAGGCGCTGATTGAGCATTGCCTCAACCCGCAGCACAGCGGCGTGACCCCGGCGGACTTCGCGCTGGCCAACCTGACCCAGGCGCAACTTGACCAACTGCCCGTGCCGCCACGGCAGATAGAAGACCTGTACCCGTTGTCACCGATGCAGCGCGGTTTGCTGTTTCACAGCCTGTACGAGCCCCAGGCCGGCGCTTACGTCAACCAGCTCAGCGTCGCGGCGAGCGGGCTGGACGCCACCCGCTTGGCGCAGGCGTGGCAGGCGACGCTGGATGCACACCCGATTTTGCGCAGTGGTTTCCATTGGCCCCAGGGCGCCAGTGAGCCGGTGCAGGTGGTGCAGCGGGCGCTGGAGTTGCCGCTAACCGTGCTCGACTGGCGCGGCCGCGCCGAGCAAACCGCCGAGCTGGAGTTGCTGGCGCGCAGCGAGCGTTTGCAGTTTGATCCAGCCCAGCCACCGCTGCTGCGTCTGGCCTTGGTGCGTCTCGATGAGCAGCGCCAGCAACTGATCTACACCCATCACCATTTACTGCTGGATGGCTGGAGCAATGCCTTGCTGCTGGGTGAGGTGTTGCAGCGTTATGCCGGGGTTGAGGTGGCCACTCACCAGGGCCGCTTTGCCGACTACATCGGCTGGCTGCAAGGGCAGGATGCCCAGGCCGATGAAGCCTTTTGGCGTGCGCAACTGGCGACCCTGGACAATCCGACGCTGTTGGCACAAAGCCTGGCGCACGGTGGCTCAGGCAGCAGCGAGTACGCGGATCATCGGCAGGTATTCGATGGGCCGAGCAGCGAGGCTTTCAATGCCTTTGCCCGCCAGCACAGCATCACCCTCAACACCTTGGTGCAGGGCGCTTGGGCGGTGTTGTTGCAGCGTTATAGCGGTCAGCAGACCGTAGTGTTTGGCGCCACTGTGTCCGGGCGCCCGGTGGATCTGCCGGGTGCAGAAAACCAGCTCGGGTTGTTTATCAACACCTTGGCGGTGATCACTCAGCCACAGGCGGCTGAAAGTGTGGCGCAGTGGTTGAGCCGCTTGCAGGCGCATAACCTGGAGCTGCGCGAGCATGAATTTACCGCGCTGAGCGATGTGCAGCGTTGGGCCGGGCGTGCCGGTGAGCCGCTGTTCGACAGTTTGCTGGTGTTTGAAAACTTCCCCATCGGCGCGGCCTTGCAGCAGGGCGCGCCAGAGGGCTTGAGCTTTGCCGTACCGGCCAACCATGAGCGCACCAACTACCCGCTGACGCTGGCGGCGGTCAGTGAAGGCCAGTTGAGCCTGACCTGGAGCTTCTTGTGCAGCCATTTTGACCCGGCGGCCATTGCCCGGATGAGCGAGCACTTGGCGTGCCTGCTGCACGCCATGGTGGCGGCGCCGTTGTCTGCGTTGGGTGAATTACCGTTGCTAAGTGCTGCCGAGCACACCTGGCAATTGCGCGAGTGGAACCCGCCACCCAAAGCCGCGACCGAGCAGAGTGTGCATCAGTTAATCGCCGCCCAGGCGGCGCTACGCCCTGACGCCACGGCGCTGATCTTTGACAGCAGCACGTTCACCTACGCCGAACTCAACCAACGCGCCAACCGTTTGGCCCATCGCCTGCGTGAACTGGGGATCGGCCCCGAAGTGCGGGTGGGGCTGGCGGTAGAACGTTCGCCGCAGATGATTATCGGCTTGCTGGCGATTCTCAAGGCCGGGGGCGCGTATGTGCCGCTGGACCCGGCGTACCCGCCAGAGCGCTTGGGTTACTTGATGCAGGACAGCGGCATTGCTTTGCTGCTGAGCCAGTCGTGGTTGCGCAAGCAGTTGCCGCAGATCGACGGCCTGCCGGTGCTGGAACTCGACCGTGAAGACGTCAGCTACTTGCCGACCAGCAACCCGGTCAACCTGGTCACTGCACAGAACCTCGCGTACCTGATTTACACCTCGGGTTCGACCGGGCGGCCCAAAGGCGTGAGCGTGGCCCACGGCCCGTTGGCCATGCATTGCCTGGCCATTGGCGCGCTGTACGGCATGACCCCGGACGACCGCGAGCTGCAATTTGCTTCGATCAGTTTTGACGGTGCCCACGAGCGCTGGCTGACCCCGCTGGTGTTCGGCTCGGCGTTGATGCCCCGTGACGATGAGGTTTGGAGCGCGCAGCGTACCTGCGAAGAGATCGAGCGGCACGGCATCACCATCGCCTGTTTTACCCCGAGCTATTTGCTGCAAATGGCCGATTACATTGGCGAAGCCGGGCGCACGCTGCCGATACGCTCCTATACCGTGGGCGGTGAGGGCATGCCCAAGCACGCCTTTGATGAAGTGCAGCGCGTGTTGCAGCCGCCGCGCATCATCAACGGCTACGGCCCGACCGAAACGGTGATCACGCCGTTGATCTGGTGCGCTTACCCGGACACCCATTTTGACTCGGCCTTCTTGCCGATCGGGCGCCCGGTGGGTGAGCGCAGCGCCTATGTGCTGGATGCCAGCATGCAGCCGCTGCCAGTGGGTGTGGCGGGTGAGCTGTATTTGGGCGGCGAAGGCATTGCCCGCGGTTATCACCGGCGCCCGGCCCTGACCGCCGAACGCTTTGTGCCCGACCCGTTTGTACCGGGCGCGCGGCTGTATCGCAGTGGCGACCTGGCGCGGCTGCGCGAAGACGGTGTGGTCGAGTACCTGGGGCGGATTGACCAGCAAGTGAAGATTCGCGGGTTCCGCATCGAGCTGGGCGAAATTGAAGCCTGCTTGCTGGAGCACGATGGCGTGCGCGAAGCCTGGGTGGTGGACCGCGAAGGCCCGCTCAGCCGTCAGTTGGTGGGCTATGTGGTGGCCCGTGACCCGCTGGCCGACGAGGCGGCGTTGCGCCAAGCGTTGGTCGATCATCTGCGCAGCCGTTTACCCGCGCACATGCTGCCCGCCCATGTGCTGTGCCTGGCGGCGTTGCCGCTGACCCCCAACGGCAAGCTGGACCGGCAGGCGCTGCCGTCACCGCAGGCCTGCCGGGAGGTGACTGAACGTGTCGCGCCAGGCACTCCGGCCGAGGTGTTGCTGGTTGAGATCTGGCAGGAGTTGCTGGGGCTGGAGGCGATTGGCGTCACCGAGAACTTCTTCGAGCTGGGCGGTGATTCGATCATCTCGTTGCAAGCGGTGAGCCGTGCCGGGGCCCGTGGGCTGGCCTTTACCCCCAAGCAGTTGTTCACCGCACAAACCATCCGTGCGTTGGCGGCAATGGCGCAGACTGCCGAGCCGCAACGACTTGAAACCCTCAACACTCCGGCGTTTGCCCTTGCGCCCGGCACGCTGCCGATTGATCGCAATGAGCTGGACGATGTTTACCCGTTGTCGCTGATGCAGCAGGGCATGCTGTTCCATTGCATCGAGTCGCCCGAGCTTAATCTGTACGTCAACCAGTTGAGCGTGGCGGTTGAAGGGTTGCAGGTAGAGCGTTTTCGCGCCGCCTGGCAAACCTTGCTCGAACGCCATGAGGTGCTGCGCGCTGCGTTCCGCTGGCGTGACGGCGTGGCCGAGCCGATGCAAGCGGTGTATCGGCATGCCGAACTGCCGATTGTCGAGCTGGACTGGCGCGATCATGCCGCGCCCGAAGCCGCCTTGCAGGCGCTGGCCGCGGATGAACAGGCCCGTGGCTTTGACCTCAACTGCCCACCGTTGATGCGCTTCACCCTGGTGCATCTGGGCGAGTCCCGGGTGCAAATGATCTGGACTTACCACCACTTGCTGCTCGACGGCTGGAGCGCCTCGCGCCTGCTCGGTGAGATGCTCCGCGTGTACGCCGGGCAGTCGTTGCCAGCGCTGACCGGGCGTTATGCCGACTACATCAGTTGGTTACAGCGCCAGGACGCCTCGCTGGCTGAACACTTCTGGCGCGAGCGCCTGCAAGCGCTGGACGCACCGAGCATTTTGGCCAAGGCCGCAAATACTCAAGGCAGCGGGCATGGCGTGTTGTACAGCTATCTGGACAGCGCGGCGACCCAGCGTCTGCATCGCTTTGCCAATGCCCAGCGCGTCACCCTTAACACATTGATTCAGGGGGCCTGGCTGTTGCTCTTGCAGCGTCACACCGGGCAGCGCAGCGTGGCCTTTGGCGCCACCGTGGCCGGGCGACCGACGCAATTGGCCGGGGCGCAGGACATGCTCGGGCTGTTTATCAACACCTTACCGGTGATCCAGACCCTCGACCCGCAGCAGGCGCTGGGCGATTGGTTGCGTCAGGTGCAGGACTACAACCTGTCGGTCCGCGACTTTGAACACACGCCGCTGGCAGATATTCAGCGCTGGGCCGGGCAAGGCGGGCAGGGGTTGTTCGACAGCATCATCGTGTTTGAGAACCACCCGGTAGACCGCGCCTTGCGCGGCGAGCAGGACGGCGAGCTGCGCTTTGCCGAAGTCGGCAGCGGCGGGGTGACCAACTTCCCGATGGACTTGATGGTCAGCGCCAGCGAGCAAGGGCTGGAGGTGGAATACCTGTACCTGCGCGAGCGCTTCAGTGCGCCTGAGGTCGAGCGCATTCGTGCGCAACTGGAAGGGTTGCTGGCACAGTTGCCGCAAGACGCCGAGCGTTTGATCGGTGATATCGGCATGCCCAACGCCTGTATTGAACCGGCGCAACCCGCTCTGCCGGTGACTGATCTGGTGCAGGGCTTTAGCCAGCAGGTGTTGCGCCAGCCGCAGGCCAGGGCTCTGAGCTGTGACGGCCGCGAACTGAGCTATGCCGAGCTTGAGCGTCAAGCCAATGGGCTGGCGTGCGAGTTGCAGGCCCGAGGCATCGGCCCGGAGCAGGTGGTGGCCGTGGCCCTGCCGCGTTCAGAGCACACTGTCGTGGCGTTTTTGGCGGTGCTCAAGGCGGGGGCAGCGTACCTGCCGCTGGACCTGGATTACCCGGCTGAGCGTCTGGCCTTTATGTTGGCGGACTCAGGCGCGAGCCTGTTGCTGTGCCGCAGCGACGTCGATCAGCGGGTGGCGTTTGATCCGGCCCTGGCACGACTGGCGCTGGACACACTGGCAGACGTTCAAGGCACGCCGCACCCCGTGCAGCCATTGGCCGGGCACTTGGCGTATTTGATCTACACCTCGGGCTCCACCGGCCAGCCCAAAGGCGTGGCGGTGGCCCGCGAGCCGATTGCGCGGCATTGCCAAGGGATTATCGAGCTGTATGAACTGAGCCCGGCGAGCCGTGAATTGCACTTTATGTCGTTCGCGTTCGACGGTGCACAAGAGCGTTGGCTCAGCGTGCTGTTGGCCGGTGGCAGCCTGGTGATTCGTGGCGACCACCTGTGGACCCCCGAGCAGACCTTGCAGGTGCTGCATGAGCAGCAGGTCAATGTGGCGTGCTTCCCGCCGGCTTATCTGCAACAGCTGGCCGAAGTGGCGCTGACCCAAGGGCCGCCGCCAGCGGTGCACACCTACTGCTTTGGCGGCGATGCAGTGCCGGATGCCAGCTTTGAAATGGTTAAGCGCGCCTTGCAACCGCAGCGTCTGGTCAATGGCTACGGACCGACAGAAACAGTGGTCACGCCGCTGCTGTGGCGCGCCGAGGTGACGCAGCAGTGTGGCGCCGCCTACGCACCGATTGGCCGCAGCGTGGCCGGGCGCGGTGTGTACGTGCTGGATGCGGACATGAACCCGTTGCCGGTGGGCGTCAGTGGCGAGTTGTACCTGGGCGGGGAGTGCCTGGCACGTGGTTACCATCACCAGCCCGGCTTGAGTGCCGAGCGCTTTGTGCCGGACCCGTTCGATGCCAAAGGCGGGCGCATGTACCGCACCGGTGATCTGGTGCGCCAGCGCGAAGACGGCATAGTCGACTACCTGGGCCGTCTGGACCAGCAAGTGAAGATTCGCGGTTTCCGCATCGAACTGGGCGAGATCGAGGCGCGCCTGCGTCAATGCGAGGGGGTGCAGGACGCGGCGGTCAACGTCTTCGAAGGTGTGACCGGCAAGCAGTTGGTGGGCTATGTGGTTGCCGCGCCCGGTCAGGGCCTTGAGCGCGAGGTGAAAGAGCAACTCCAGGCGCAACTGCCGGACTACATGGTGCCGTCGCAGATCGTGCAACTGGCACGGTTGCCGTTGTCGGCCAACGGCAAACTGGATCGCCGCGCCTTGCCGCAGCCCCAGCGTGCCCAAGACCATTACCGCGCGCCGCGCAATGCGCTGGAACAGGCCTTGGTGCAGATCTGGCAAGACGTGCTGGGCCTGGAGCAAGTCGGTATCGACGATAACTTCTTTGAGCTGGGCGGCGACTCGTTGCAGGTGTTGAAAGTCATCTCGCAGGTCCGTCATCAGGCGCATTTAGGCTTCAGCCTGAAACTGCGCGACCTGATGCAAAAGCCCTGCATCGCGCAACTGAGCGGTTATGAACCGCACATTGCGGCCCTTGCACCTGACCCCTTGTTGGCGCTCAACAGTCGCGTCCATGACGTGCCGCCGTTGTTCTGCCTGCACGCGGGGTTCGGCACGGTGTTCGACTATGAACCGCTGGCCCGTAAATTGGACGGGCGCCGCAGCGTCTATGGAGTGCAGTGCCGAATGTTGCTGGACCCGGCATGGCAGGACGACTCCTTACAGGCCATGGCCCTGGCCTACGCCGGGCACATCCGCCAGCAGCAGGCCCACGGCCCGTATCACCTGCTGGGCTGGTCGCTGGGCGGTGCGTTGACCTTGCTGGTGGCGCAAGAGCTGGAGGCCCAGGGCCAGGAAGTGGCGTTTGCCGGATTGGTCGACAGCTACGTGGCGGGTACGGCGCAAGCCAGTGACGGACGTGAAGATCTACAAGACTTTTTGCGTTTCGTGTTGGGCGTGACGCAGGCCGAGGCGCAGAGACTGATGGCGGATGAACAGCACAGCGCCGAGCAGGTGATTGAAGCAGCGCTGGCCACCCATGAGCATGGCGTGTTGGGGGCGGCAGAACTGAGCCAGATCTTCGCCGTCGGTGCACGGCTCAAGCACTTGGCGTTGGCCCTGCGCGGCTTGCCGCAGACGCGGGTGCAGGCCCACCACTGGTGGGTGGCAGGCCGTGAAGACGAGCGCCGGGTGCACGCGGCACACATCGGCGCGGGCGCCAGCCATGAGGTGTTGAGTGGCGGTCATTACGACTTGTTGCGCCATGCGCGATTGCTGGCGCAACTGGATGATCTGCTGGCTGTGCAGCTTGATTTGGCTTGAACGGGCGCGGAGCAAAAAAATCGTTATCAAATATTAACTAAGTGATTGATTTTAAAGACCCTGTAGGAGCGAGCTTGCTCGCGAGCTGTTGATCTTGATCTGGCTTGTGGTCTTGATCTAAGAGCCCCTCACCCTAGCCCTCTCCCGAAGGAGAGGGAACCGATTGGGGGATGCTGAAGAAAATCGGCGGCCTGTTTGCTGCGCGACAGCGCGGCGCCGACGATGGGCGGCCCCACCAACAGTGTGTTTTTGAGGGAAGTAGAAATGTCGGTGTTGCCCGAACTGGAAGCATTTTTAGAATTGGCTGAATTCAGCCGCATGACCGGCAAGACCCAGCCCATGCACGCGCTGACCCCGGCCCAGGCCCGCAGCGAGTTCGAGCAAAGCGCCAGCGTGTTTGATGTGCCGGTGACGGCAGTGGACAGCTACGACGTGCGCATTCCGGCGCGTGATGGCTTCAGCGTGTCGGCGCGGCTTTATCGTCGACCTGGCCTTGAGGTCGGGCCGTTGCCGGTGGTGGTTTATTTTCACGGCGGTGGCTATGTCATTGGCAGCCTCGACAGCCATGATTCGCTGTGCCGCCGGTTGGCGGCGGCCGGGGATTTTGCCTTGCTGGCGGTCAATTACCGGCTAGCCCCGGAGTGGGTGTTTCCCACCGCCGTGCATGACGCCTGCGATGCAGTGAACTGGCTGCTGCGTGAGGGCCGTCAACATGGGCTGGACGCCTCGCGGGTGGCCTTTGCCGGAGACAGTGCGGGCGGAACCTTGAGCACGGTGTTATCGATTCTGGCGGTGCAGGAACCGCAAGAAGTCGCCATCGTGCCCCGCGCTCAAGTGCTGCTGTATCCCGTAACCGATGGCAGCTGCAAGCGTGACTCCCATCAGCGTTACGCCGAGGGCTACCTGCTCGAAACCGCGACCATGGACTGGTTTTACGGGCATTACGCCAAGGATGAACAAGCGCTGCAGGACTGGCGGATTTCGCCGTTACTGGCAACGGATGTCACCGGCCTGGCCCCGGCGCTGGTGTACCTGGCCGGCTACGACCCGTTGTATGACGAAGGCCTGGCGTACGCCCGCAAGCTTGAACAAGCGGGTAACGACGTGCTGTTGCTGGAAGAACCCGGCATGACCCACGACTTTATGCGCATGAGCGGCTTGCTGGAGCAAGTGCCGAAGATCCATGGGCGGGTGGCGGGTTGGCTGGATAAAAGGCTGGCACAATCCTGAACCTTGCAAATCACTTGTAGTCGCTGCCGAAGCATGAGGCTGCGATGGGTTGCGAAGCGACCCCGGACGGCGGTCCTGCGGCCCGCATCGCAGCCGTCGTACCTGGGCAGCGGCTACATAAATCGTTTTCAACCCCCAAACCCGATCTGCGCAATCAACCACACATTCGCCCCGCTGATCACGGTAAACAGGAACCACGCCAGCAGCTTTGTTGGCAGCCGATTTGCGAAAGGCCCCATGAGCGTCGGGTCGCTGGTCATGCGGATCAGCGGGTAGAGCGCAAAGGGCAGTTGCAGGCTCAGTACGACCTGGCTAAGGATCAGCAGTTTGCCCACAGCGTCATCGCCCATCAGCCACACCCCGAGGAACGCCGGGATCAATGCCAGGCCACGGGTGATCAGGCGGCGCTGCCAGCAGGGGATGCGCAGGTTTAAATAGCCTTCCATGATCACTTGCCCGGCGATGGTCCCAGTAAAGGTCGAGCTTTGCCCCGAGGCCAGTAATGCCACGCCAAACAAGACGCTGGCCATGGCGCCGCCGACCAGCGGGTCGAGCATGCGGTAGGCGTCCTGGATCTCGACGATGTCCGAATGGCCGGTCTGGTGGAAGGCGGCTGCGGCGAGGATCAGGATAGCGGCGTTGACTAGCAGGGCCAGGGTCAGCGAACCGATGGTGTCGATGCGCGACAGGCGTACGGCGTCGAGTTTGCTGGCGTAGTCGCAGCCGGTCAGGCGGGTTTGCACGATGGAGGTGTGCAGGTAGAGGTTGTGCGGCATGACCGTGGCGCCAATGATGCCGATGGCAATGTACAGCGGCGCGGCGTCGCTGATGGCGGAAAGGGATGGTTTGAAGCCTTCGAAAACATCCGGCCAGTAGGGTTTGATCAGCACCAGTTCAACGAAAAAACACGCGGCGATGGTCATCACCAAGGCCAGCATGATGGCTTCGAGGCGGCGGAAGCCTTTGCCTTGCAGGGCCAGAATCAACAGGGTGTCGAAAGCAGTCAGGGCGATGCCGAAGGTCAGCGAGCAGCCCAGCAACAAGTGGAAGGCCAGCGCGCAGCCGAGCACTTCGGCGAGGTCGGTGGCGATGATCGAGATTTCTGCCAACACCCATTGAAACCGTGCCGAGCGCTGGCTGTAGCGCTCGCGGCAAAGTTGCGCCAGGTCACGCCCGGTGGCGATGCCCAGGCGTGAGCACAAACACTGCACGGCCATCCCGGCCAGGCTGGCGAGCAATACCACAAACAGCAAGCTGTAGCCGTAGCGCGAACCTGCTTCGATGGCGGTGGCCCAGTTGCCCGGATCCATGTAGCCGATGCTGATCAACAAGCCGGGCCCGGCGAAGCGCAGCGCGCGTTTCCAGAACGGCGCCCTGGCGTCCACGGGGACACTGCCGCTGACTTCAGGCGGGCAGAAGGGCGCGGTGGCGATTTTTGGCAGGCTGAATTTCAAACGCGGGCTCCGGGACTTTATAAATCAGTGTTAGCGAGGTGCAGGCAGTTGCAGTGGTGTGAGTAACGGCTGGCCACTAAAAAACGCCTGCAGGTTGTCGACTACCAATTGCACGGTGTCTTTAGCCGCTTCGGGCGATTGGCCGGCCACGTGCGGGGTCATGACCACGTTGCTGAGGGTTTTCAGGCCATCGGGGACCAAGGGTTCGCCCTCGAACACATCAAGCCCGGCACCGGCGATGGTGCCTGCGGCCAGGGCGGTGATCAGGGCTTGAGTGTCGACCACGCTGCCCCGGCCAATGTTGATCAGGTAGCCGTCGGGGCCCAGCGCTTGGAGTACGCTGGCGTCGACCAAGTGTCGCGTGCCCGCACCGCCGGGGGTCGCCAGCACCAGAAAGTCCACCGCGCTGGCCAGGTCGTGTACGTTGGCGCGGTAGGTGTACGGGCTGTCCGGGCGGGGTTGGCGGGTGTGATAGCTGACGCTCATATCAAAACCCAGCGCGGCCCGTTTTGCGATGGCTTGACCCACTGCGCCAAGGCCGACAATGCCCAGGCGTTTTCCGGACAGGCTCGGCTGGCGTACTTTGATCCACTCGTTGCGGCGAACGCTGGCGTCTGCCTGGGGTATGCCGCGCACCGTGGACAACAGCAGCGCCAGGGTATGGTCAGCCACGCACGAGGCGTTGGCCCCGGCGCCATTGGTCACCTTGATCCCGCGATTGCTGGCGGCCTGCAAATCGACTTCTTCATAGCCGGCGCCAATCACGCAGATGATGCCGAGCAAGGGTAGGGCGGCCATTTCATCATCGCGCAAACCCAGCGGGCCGCGGGTCAGCACGACGTCGATACGTGCGCCGTGAGTGGCGATGGCCTCGGCGCGGCTGGCGGCGCTGGGCGCAAGAATCAGTTCATAACCCTGGTCTTCCAGCAGATACAGACAGTCGTTAACCGTTTCAACCAGCACCAGCACTACGTGGCCCATGGGGAGACTCCAGACAGGGATGACCGAGAATGAGGCGAGATTAGCACCTCTGTCCCGGGGTTTTCCCTGTATCAACTTGATACAAACGCTCTATTTGGAGGTTTTTTCATCTGCGCGTCGGATGTTCGGCCTTTGCCTGCGTGCTGCGCTGGAGCCGAGCCGGGTCGGCCTGTTAAGATTCGCCCTTTGTTTTATCTTCACTTCGAGATCGCTCATGACCACCGTTCGCACGCGCATCGCGCCATCACCGACTGGCGACCCCCACGTAGGTACCGCTTACATCGCTTTGTTCAACTACTGCTTTGCCAAGCAGCATGGCGGCGAGTTCATCCTGCGCATCGAAGACACTGACCAATTGCGTTCGACCCGCGAGTCCGAACAGCAGATCTTCGACGCCCTGCGCTGGTTGGGGATCACCTGGAGCGAAGGCCCGGACGTAGGCGGGCCGCACGGTCCGTACCGTCAAAGCGAGCGCAGTGACATCTACAAGCAATACACCCAAGAGCTGGTCGACAAGGGCTATGCGTTCCCGTGCTTCTGCACCGCAGAAGAGCTGGACCAGATGCGCGCCGAGCAAATGGCCAAGGGCGAAACCCCGCGTTACGACGGCCGTGCCTTGCTGCTCTCGCAAGAAGAAATCGACCGCCGCCTGGCCGCAGGCGAGCCGCACGTGATCCGCATGAAAGTGCCGACCGAAGGCGTGTGCGTGGTGCCGGACATGCTGCGTGGCGACGTCGAGATCCCGTGGGACCGCATGGATATGCAAGTACTGATGAAGGCCGACGGCCTGCCAACGTACTTTTTGGCCAACGTGGTCGATGACCACCTGATGGGCATCACCCACGTGCTGCGTGGCGAAGAATGGCTGCCATCGGCGCCAAAACTGATCCTGCTGTACGAATACTTTGGCTGGGAACAACCGCAGTTGTGCTACATGCCGTTGCTGCGAAACCCGGACAAGAGCAAGCTGTCCAAGCGCAAGAACCCGACGTCGGTGACGTTCTACGAGCGCATGGGCTTTATGCCTGAGGCCATGCTCAACTACCTGGGCCGCATGGGCTGGTCGATGCCGGACGAGCGCGAGAAGTTCTCGCTGCAAGAAATGGTCGATAACTTTGATCTGTCCCGTGTCTCTCTGGGCGGGCCGATTTTCGATATCGAGAAGCTCTCCTGGCTCAATGGCCAATGGCTGCGTGACCTGCCGCTGGAAGAGTTCGCCTGCCGCGTGCAGCACTGGGCGTTGAACCCCGACTACATGATGAAGATCGCGCCGCTGGTGCAGGGCCGGGTTGAAACCTTCAGCCAGATCGCGCCGTTGGCCGGGTTCTTCTTTGCAGGCGGTGTACAGCCGGATGCCAAGCTGTTTGAGCACAAAAAGCTCTCCGGCGATCAAGTGCGCCAGTTGATGCAGTTGATTCTGTGGAAGCTCGAAAGCCTGCGTCAGTGGGAGAAAGACGCGATCACGGCGTGCATTCAGACCGTGGTGGAAGCCCTTGAACTGAAGCTGCGTGATGCCATGCCGCTGATGTTCGCTTCCATCACAGGCCAGGCCAGCTCGGTGTCGGTACTGGATGCCATGGAGATCCTGGGCCCGGACCTGACGCGCTTCCGTCTGCGTCAGGCGCTGGACCTGCTGGGTGGCGTGTCGAAGAAAGAAAACAAAGAGTGGGAAAAGCTGTTCAGCGCAATGGCTTGATTCGCGTTTATTTGTAGTCGCTGCCGAAGGCTGCGAGAGGGGCCGAAGGTATTTTGGAACAGCAGGGCTGCTATGCAGCCCATCGCAGCCTGCGGCAGCGACTACAATTTTAATCAGCGCGCCCCTGTGTTTTCGGGGTTTTAAGGGTAAGTGGTTGTTCTCACGGCAAATTTTTTTAGAAATTTTTAAAAATAAGTTTGACAGCCTACCGATCCAGTCTTAATATGCGCCCCGTCCACACAGCAACACGCAACACTGACTGTTTGGGGCTATAGCTCAGCTGGGAGAGCGCTTGCATGGCATGCAAGAGGTCAACGGTTCGATCCCGTTTAGCTCCACCAAATTTTAGGTTCACTGCCTGGCCACACCGGCATTGAATCGATCAGCACTCAGCGCTGATCAAATAGAAGGTTTGTGTCCCCTTCGTCTAGTGGCCTAGGACACCGCCCTTTCACGGCGGTAACAGGGGTTCGAGTCCCCTAGGGGACGCCAGTTTCACAGAAGCAGCATTTCGGTGTTGCTCCGCCGCCAGGCGATAAATCGGGGCTATAGCTCAGCTGGGAGAGCGCTTGCATGGCATGCAAGAGGTCAACGGTTCGATCCCGTTTAGCTCCACCAATTTACAGTTCAATGTCGGGCCACACTGGCATTGAATCGATCAGTACTCAGCACTGATCACTGTTAGAAGGGTTTGTGTCCCCTTCGTCTAGTGGCCTAGGACACCGCCCTTTCACGGCGGTAACAGGGGTTCGAGTCCCCTAGGGGACGCCACGATTACCCGCTCTGCGGGATTTTTAAGGGTCATTCATTATTTGAATGGCCCTTTTGTTTTTCTGGCGTTCGGCCATTTCCATTCCTTTTGCCTTTGCCATCAGTCCGAGCCTGCCTCAGTGCAGATCGGGTGCGTTACACTGCGCGCTTTATTTGTAGGCAGGGAGACAGGCATGAATTGGGATCTGGCGACGCCGTTCATCATTGATCTGCAGGTGCAGAGCGAAGACATCGACGGTTTTGGCCATGCCAATAACGCCGCCTATGTGGTTTGGCTGGAGCGCTGCGCCTGGCGCCATTCCCAGCGCCTTGGGCTGGATTTGACCGAATACCGCAGGCTCGACCGGGCCATGGCAGTGGCGCGCCACGAAATCGATTATCTGGCCAGCGCCTATGAAGGGGATGAGCTGCAGCTCGCGACCTGGATTGTCGATTTTGACAAACGCCTGCGTCTGACCCGGCACTTTCAATTGATCCGGCCAAGCGATGGCGCAACCTTGCTGCGTGCGCAAACCACGTTTGTCTGCATCGAGCTGTCGACGGGCAAACCCAAGCGCCTGCCCCCCGAGTTTCTGGAAGGCTACGGTTCGGCGGTCGTGGCGCCTTGATCGAGATACCGATTGGTCACATAACCCCGTAAACTGCCGCACGTTTTTTATGAGAGTCACCCATGCAAATTGCTTTGGCACCGATGGAGGGGTTGGTCGACAACATCCTGCGTGATGTCCTGACCCGCACCGGCGGTATTGATTGGTGTGTGACCGAATTTATTCGGGTCACTGAACGGCTGCTGCCCGAAGCCTATATCCACAAGTTCGCTCCTGAGCTGCAACACGGTGCCAAAACCCGTGCTGGCGTGCCCCTGCGCGTGCAACTGCTGGGTTCTGACCCGGCGTGTCTGGCGGATAACGCCGCGCTGGCCTGCCAATTGGGCAGCGAGGTCATCGACCTCAACTTTGGTTGCCCGGCCAAGACCGTGAACAAGTCCCGTGGCGGTGCGGTGCTACTCAAAGAGCCTGAGCTGCTGCATGCGATTTTGCTGCAAGTGCGCCGTACGGTACCTGCGCATATCCCGGTGACGGCCAAGATGCGCCTGGGCTTCGATACGCCCGACAGCGCCAATGAATGCGCGATTGCCCTGGCTGAAGGGGGCGCGAGCCAGATCGTGGTGCACGCGCGGACCAAAATGGACGGCTACAAGCCGCCTGCGCATTGGGAGTACATCGCCCAGGTGCAAGAGGTGGTCAAGGTGCCGGTGTTTGCCAATGGTGATATCTGGTCGGTTGAAGACTGGCGCCGTTGCCGCGAAATCAGCGGGGCTGAAGACATCATGCTCGGTCGTGGTCTAGTGTCGCGCCCGGACCTTGCCCGGCAAATCGCTGCTGCGCGGGCAGGCGAAGAGGTGGTTGAAATGACCTGGGCCGATTTACAACCGATGATCCGCGACTTCTGGGCGCAAGCTGAAGCGCAACTGACGCCGCGTTCGGCGCCGGGGCGGCTCAAGCAGTGGTTGGCCATGTTGACGCGCAACTACCCTGAAGCGGTGGTGCCGTTCAATGCCATGCGCCGCGAAACCGACTGTGAAAAGGTTCGGCATCTGGTCAACAACCCGCCTGTGGATGGCGCGTAAAAAATTTCAAAAAGCCTCTTGAAATGATTTTGCCGATCCCTACTTAGGGGTTAAGCGATGCCGAAACCGGGTCGCGTAGACAAAATCTCGCTGAAATCAGGAGGCTAAATTATGAACACCGCATTTTCTCTGGCGCCACTGTTCCGTAATTCTGTCGGTTTTGACCGTTTTAGTGATCTGTTTGAAACCGCGCTGCGTAACGATTCCAGCGCTGGCTATCCACCTTACAACGTCGAAAAGCACGGTGATGACAGCTATCGCATCGTGATTGCGGCGGCAGGGTTTACCCAGAATGATCTGGACCTGCAAGTTGAAAAAGGTGTGTTGAGCGTCAGCGGCAGCAAACGTGAAACCTTCGGTGACAACACCGAAAGCAGCGCTGAAAAACCAGCATCAGGCGTGACCTACTTGCATCAGGGCATCGCGCAACGGGCATTCAAACTGTCCTTCCGTCTCGATGACCATATCGAGATCAAAAACGCGAACTTGAGCAATGGCTTGCTGAGCATCGACCTGCAGCGGGTGGTGCCCGAAGAAGCAAAAGCCAAACGCATCCCGATCAACAGTGGGGATCAACAGCCTGCTCTGCAAAACTGATGTGAGTCAGTGCTGGAACCCCGTCTTATAGGCGGGGTTCTTTTTTGCAGGAGGAGGGGGAGATTGCAACGGATCTGCAAGCGCGTGTTTCTATCGCCTGAAAGGGCCCAAAGCTTCAACTAGTCTGCCAAGACAGGCCTCAACATCGGGGCATTGACTGGAGCTTTAGATGAAAAACAAACGCGCACGTGATTCAGAAACGGGTCTGTTTATTCCGTTGGAGGAGGCCAAGCGCCGCCCGAAAGAAACCACCGTCGAAACCATCAAGAAAACGCCCAAGCCTTCACCCAAGCGTTAACGGGCAACACACAGGCACTTGCTCCGACTCTCTCCCCGGGGCAGGTGCCTGTTTTTTATCTGTTGGCGTGTTACTCGGCGACATGGGCCGTTTTTGGTTGATGCTGTTGCAGGTTCTTGTCGGCTTTATAGCGCAGCGCTACGTCAGGCACGCTGCTGGCTTTGCCGGTTTCAACCCAGTTACGGATACGCCCGGCATCGGCAAAGTGAGTGTATTTGCCGAATGCATCCAGAATGACCAATGACACAGGGCGATTACCCATTTCGGTCACCAGCACCAGACAATGGCCCGCCTGATTGGTGAAGCCGGTTTTGGTGATCTTGATGTTCCATTTGTCTTTGTTGATCAAATGGTCGGTGTTGTGAAAGCCCAGGGTGTAGTTGGGTTTACGGAACGTCACCGATTTTTCTTTGGTAGTACTCAGCTGGCTGAGCATCGGGTAGTGGCGCGCGGCGGCGAGCAGCTTGCTCAGGTCGCGGGCCGTCGAAACGTTGCGCGGCGACAGGCCGGTGGGTTCAACGTAATGGGTGTGCATCATGCCCAGGCTCTTGGCCTTGGCGTTCATGGCGGCAATAAACTTCACGTAGCCGCCCGGGTAGTGGTGCGCAAGGCTGGCCGCAGCGCGGTTTTCCGAGGACATCAGGGTGATCAGCATCATTTCGTGACGTGACAACTCGCTGCCCAGCTTGACCCGCGAGAACACGCCTTTCATTTCCGGGGTGTCGCTGATGTTGACCGAGATGTACTCGTCCATCGATTGCTTGGCGTCCAGCACCACCATCGCGGTCATCAGTTTGGAAACCGATGCGATGGGCACGACCACGTCCGGGTTGCTGGCGTAAATGACTTTATTGGTTTGCAGGTCGATCAGCAGCGCGCTGCCAGAAGCAATGTGCAGTTTCGACATGTCTCGAGGGGACATGGTGCCTTCCGTCGCTGCGGCGATTGAAGGAGCGGCTGTGCCTGTCAGAACTAAAAATAGGCTCAAAATCGAAAGATGAATTTTCACGCAGATTGACTCAATGATGGTTAAGGAATTCTGAACGGCAACCGTTGGTATACATATAACGTTACATTTTTGGAGTATGGATTAATAACGTTAGAAATGCCTGTATTTGCAGGGGGTTATGGCATTTATTTCACGTAGATAATTACCCGAGAGATTTTAAATCGAGCAGGGCACTGAAACGTTCAATATCCGGCTCGATCAAGGGTAGCAGTCCAAGGCTGTGCGTAGCCTGAACGGCGCCCGTGTCCGCAGCGCTCGCGGCGCGGGCAGGAGACCCTTGAACTGCGGTCAATGGTGTAAAATGCCGCCCTTTGAAATTGACCGGCCAGCCTGATGACCCCTGAAGCGTTAACCACCTTGCACCTGCATTTAATCACCGCCCTGGAAACTGCGCCTGCTGAAACACGGCGTATTTTCCATGGGCGCGGCCGCTGCTGGCCGAGCCTGGAGCAGTTGACGGTGGACTGGCTGCAAGGTGTGGTGTTGGTCTCGTTGTTTAAAGAGCCGGAGCCTGCCCAGCTTGAAGCTCTGAAGCAGATGCTGCTGACGATTGTGCAGTCGCCGGTGTGGCAGGCCTGTGGCGCCCACACGTTGGTGATGCAGCATCGCTACACGTTGCAAAGTGATACTGAATGGCTGGCGGGTGAGCCGGTGGACGAGTGGACGCTCACCGAAGGCGGGTTGCGTTATCAGGTGGACCTGGGCCGCAAGCAGAACAACGGGCTGTTTCTGGATATGCGTTATGGCCGTAACTGGGTGCGGGAGAATACCGAGGGTAAGCGGGTCTTGAATCTGTTTGCCTATACGTGCGGGTTTTCTGTCGCGGCCATTGAAGGCGGCGCTGAGCATGTGGTGAACCTCGACATGTCACGTGCGGCTCTGAGCCGTGGCCGGGACAACCACCGGCTAAACGGGCATGACACCGGCAAGGTGAGCTTCCTTGGGCATGAGTTGTTCAAGTCTTGGGGTAAGGTCAAAAGCCTGGGGCCTTACGATGTGGTCATCATCGACCCGCCTTCGTTCCAGAAGGGCAGTTTTTTGCTGACCAAGGATTACCAGCGCGTGCTGCGGCGCTTGCCGGAATTGCTCACTGAAAACGGCACGGTATTGGCGTGCATGAACGACCCTTCGCTGGGCTCCGAGTTTTTGATCAATGGTGTGACCGCCGAGGCGCCGAGCCTGCGCTTTGAGCAGCGGCTGGAAAACCCGCCGGAGTTTCCGGATGCCGATCCTGAGTGCGGACTCAAAGCGCTGGTGTTCAAGCAGGGCGTGTGACAGGCAAAAAAAAGCCCGCGGGAGAGTGCGGGCCAAGGTTCATTGAATGAGCGGGGTCACTATACAAGTCGTCTGTTGTGACCACCGTGAAACAAAATTCATGAGCCCGGATGAAGCTGCAGGCCCTGTAGGAGCGAGCTTGTCTCGCGATCTTTTGATCTGCCCTCTCCCGAAGGAGAGGGAGTATCGGCGAGGACGGTGGCCTCCCGCGGCTCACACGTTAGCGAGTGCGCGACGACTCAAACAGGAACCAGACGCGGCGTTCGGCTTCGTCGATCCAGTTTTCCAGCAGGCTGGTGGTGGCCACGTCACCCGACTCGGAGCACAGCTCGTGGGTGGCGCGCATATAGGCGGCCAGTTGGATGTTGTCCTCGCGCAATTCGGCCAGCATGTCTTCCGGGGTCACGAAATCAGCATCGTTGTCCAGCAGGCGCTGGAGCTTTTTGATATGCCCGATCGAGCGGATTGTGGTGCGCCCCAGCTTGCGCACGCGCTCGGCAATGGCATCGGTGGTGGCAAAAATCTGATCAGATTGCTCATCCAGCAGCAGGTGGAAGTCACGGAAGTGCGGGCCGGACATGTGCCAGTGGAAGTTCTTGGTTTTCATGTAAATGGCGAACGTGTCGGCCAGCAATGCATTCACTTCTGCAGCAATGTTGATGCGTGCTTCTTCGCTCAGCGCCGAAGGTGTCCGCAGATCGGCCTTTCTGCTTTCCTTGGCGGATTTCAGGTCTTTCATGGTCGTTCCTCGTGTTGGCTGTGAATAGGCTTAAACGAATGAATAGTGGGGCTGACTAAAGACCACGAACAGTGGTTCGTCAAACCCGCCGGGCGGCTCAATAAGGGCGGCTAAACGTTACGACCTGACGAAGAGCAAGATCGTTCAAGACTTTCACTAATCAAGTTGCGACCCTTTGTCGCTGCATACTGCCGGGATGTTTTTTGATGCCTACTTCGCTTCCTCGCGTCGCTTTTACACGCGGTGCGATTGCTTGTCTGCCCTTGACGCTGGCCTGCGCGCCCTGGGGGCTTTTAGCCGGTTCGACGGCGATTGATGCGCAATTGACGCCGATGCAAGCCCAAGGGCTGTCGCTTTTTGTATTTGCCGGGGCAGCCCAATTGGTGGCCATTGGCATGATCAAAGGGGGCGCCAGTGCGCTGTCCATTTTGATCACCACACTGCTGCTGACCTCGCAACACATCCTCTATGCGATGCATTTGCGCCCCATCGTCGCGCCCATGGAGGCTAAGTGGCGCGCCAGCCTTGGCTTTTTGCTAACCGATGAGTTTTTTGCCTTGGTCAGCCCGTATGACCAAAAAACCTTCAACCGCTGGTATGCGCTGGGCGTTGGCTTGTGCATGTATGTGGGCTGGAACCTGTTTACCTGCCTGGGGGTGATTGTCGGTAAAAGCATTCCGGGGCTGGATCAGTTGGGGCTGGAGTTCTCGATTGCCGCAACGTTCATTGCCCTGATCACGCCGATTGTGCGCAATGTGCCAACGCTGATTTGCGTCGCCGTCTCGTTATTGAGCGTGGTGCTGTTCAGTTATTGGCAATGGGAGTCGGCGATTGTGCTGGCGGGGTTGGCGGGTATGACCGTCGGGTATCTGTGCAAACGACTGGGAGCGTACTTCGCATGACGGTATGGCTGATTATTGGCGGGATGACGCTGATTCTGTTTTTTAACCGCTATCTGTTTCTCGAACCGCGCTTGCCGATTCGCTTGAACCGCGGGGTTCGTGAGTTTCTGGGGTTTGCGGTGCCAAGCATGTTAACGGCGATTTGCGGGCCGATCATTTTTATCAAGGATCACACCCTTGATCTGAGCCCCACCAACCCGTACCTGCTGGCGGCTGTGTGTGCGATAGGGCTGATGCTCTGGACCCGCAACGTGTTGCTCAGTGTCGTGTTAAGTGTGGTGTTGTTTTATCTGTTTCGCTGGTGGCTATAACTTGCGCTGCGGCGCGTGATTTGAACGGGCCGCTGACGGGAACACCGTCAATGACCACATACCAGCACGCCAGCAGACCGTCCGCGCGAAGCGGTTCGGGAACTGCGCTGCCGACAACCGACATGATATGGACCTTTGGCATAGGAACCTCCTGCTATCAAACAATGGCGCCACTTTAAGGCTTGGGCCCATGCGTAAAAAATCATTACGCGTGATAGTCGCCATTGATGCGGGTGAGGTTGTTTCTACGCAGTCTAGTCGACAACTTGATCAAGCATCTGCATCACTTCATGGTCACTCAGCAAACCCTGGCTGACCAGGTGTTGGGCCAGCAGTGAAACCAGCTTGGCGGTGCGGTGGCCTTCAAGCTGTTTGAGTTCGGTCAGCGTGTTGTAGACCTTGCTGGAAGTGCACAGGCCTACAGTACGGTGCGGGTTTTGTGTCGGCATACAGGTCGTCCTTGTTTTTATGGTGTGCGAAGTGTCACGGCCAGAGCGTCGAAAGTGTGTGCATGCTGATGCCGTAGTTTCAGCCAATACTGTGTCCAGTGCGTGACAATCGCAACCTCAATTCAAACCTGGCGGCAACTGAGCAAGCCTGCCGCTGGGGTGTTGACTGCGATTACCAGCGTGGAGGGCCGTAATAACCGCGGGGTGGGCCGTAGTACACCGGTTGTGGTCGGCCGTAATAGGCCGGTGCATAAACCGGTTGTGGTTGTACGTAAACTGGCTGCGCCTGGTAGTACACCGGAGGTGCCTGCACATAAACCGGTTGTGGTTGCACATAGACCGGGTGTTCTACGTAAACCGGGCGCTGTTGGCTGGCGACTATCGAGCCAACAACCGTAGCACCGACCACTGCGCCAACCAGCGCCGGGCCAGCACCCCAACCGCCATGGGCGGATGCCTGGCCTGCGACAGCTAGGGCGCCGATCAGCAAAGCAACTTTGGGGAAGGTACGCATCATGACGATTCCTCTGCTTTCAACCCCGCGTCTTGGCCTGCACCAGGCCATATGAAATAGCGGGGATAACATTGAGACAATCTTTTTAGAAAAAATTGCAAAATGTTTCGGTAAAGTTTGTGTAAGGTCTTGTGCTCGCTGACACGTTTCAGCGAGCGCTATGATCCGGCAAATTTATCGCGGCGGCTTGAGCCGTTTATCCGAAAGCACGAGGAGATGAACATGCAAATGAATCCGAACAAAGACACCCGGCTATGCATCTCGATGTCAGGCAGACCTGGGAATTTCGGACTGCGTTTTCATAATCATCTGTATGAACAGTTGGGCCTGAACTTTTACTACAAAGCCTTCAGCCCCAAAGACCTCGCCGGGGCCATTACCGGCATCCGGGCTTTTGGTATTCGCGGTTGCGGGGTGTCGATGCCCTTCAAGGAGGCGAGCATTGCGTTGGTCGACGAACTGGACGCTTCGGCGCAGGCCATTCAGTCGATCAACACCATCGTCAACACAGACGGGCACCTGAAGGCCTACAACACTGATTACATCGCCATTGCGCAATTGCTGCGTGATCACCAGGTTGCCAAGGACACCACGTTCGCCTTGCGCGGCAGCGGCGGCATGGCCAAGGCCGTGGCTTCGGCCTTGCGCGATGGCGGGTATCACAATGGCGTGATCGTGGCCCGTAACGAAGTCACGGGTTCTGCGCTGGCGAAAAACCTCGGCTACTCATGGCAGGCAGAACTGGGTCAGCAGCGGCCGCAAATGCTCATCAACGTTACGCCGGTTGGCATGGCGGGCGGTGCTGAGGCCGATGATCTGGCGTTTGCCGCTGAGGCGATCGATCAGGCCGAGATCCTGTTTGATGTGGTAGCGATCCCCGTTGAAACGCCCATGATCATTCGTGGCCGTGAGCAAGGCAAACGGGTCATTACGGGCCTTGAAGTGATTGCCATCCAGGCGGTTGAGCAATTTGCCCTGTACACCGGCGTGCGCCCAACCCCGGAGCAGTTCCAGGCGGCGGTGGCGTTTGCACGCAGTTGATGGTTGAGCCATAAAGGCCGAGATTCGGCCTTTATGGCGCTTAGCGCTTAAAGGTGCGCCAGTCGCACGCCATTTTCGTCAACACGCAGGCTCACGGTGCCGCCGATGATCAATGGGCGCATGTCCGGGATATGGCCATTGGGAAACCCGAACACTTTCGGGAAGGAATACTGGGCCACGCGTTCGGCAATAATTGATTGAGCAATGGGGCTGTGCGGCGACGTGTCATCCGCGATGTTTTTCATGCCGCCAATAATCAGGCCTTTAACCTTTTCAAAAGCCCCTGTCTGTTCGAGGCTTTTAAGGTAGCGGTCAATCTTGTAGTAAGCGTTCTCACCGATTTCTTCGAGAAACAGAATGGCGTTGTCGTAATTGAAGTTAAAGCGGGTGCCAGAGAGTGCGGTCACGACGGTCATGTTTCCGCCAATCAGGGTGGCGCACGCAGAGCCCGGTTCATTGAGCAGGTTATTGTCCAGTTGGTACTTCGGTTTGATGCCTTTAAAGAGGTTGAAAATATTCTGATAAGAATCGGCTGACGGGGTTGGCGTGCTGATGATGTTTTGGCCGTGTACCGACTCAATTCCGTGCCTTGCCAGCAGGCTCTGCAAGAAGGTGATGTCGGAGTAGCCGATTAACCATTTGGGGTTATGTACGAAACGGCTCAGGTCGATGTGCTCCAGCAGTTGAACGCTGCCATAGCCGCCACGGGTTGCCCAGATGGCATCAATCGAATCGTCGTCCAGTGCCCACTGCAAGTCCCTGAGTCGTTGTTCGGGCGTGCCCGCGTAGGTGTAATGATGCGCATGTCTGGCGAGCGCAAACTCACCGTAAACAGGTGTATAGCCCTGTTCAATGATCATGTTGTGAGTGTGCGTCAGCAGGTCTGGATTAGACACAGCCCCGGCCGGGGAGACGATGGCGATCCGGCTGCCGGGTTTAAGGTTTTTAGGTGTTATTGAACACAAGGTCATTACTGAAACACTCCATGACGCCATCGTTTTATCGTGGGTAAAACTACGATATGAAGTGACTAGCCTAGTCTTCGATCACCGGATTTATTCAAAGACGAGTCGCTTTAACGCGCGGGAAGATTCCTGATAATGAGTGGCTTTTTTAAAAAAGCCCCCGATGCCGGATTGAGCGGCGCGGCATCTGATGGGGGCTATGCAGGGTGTTATTCCAGTTCGCTCAAACGTGCTTCCAGTGCCGCAATGCGTGCTTCGAGTGCTTCAAAGCGCTCAAGGGATACACCTGAAGGGCTGCGCTCGGCGGGTTGCTGGCGGGCTGCGATGATTGCTTCGATGTCTGCCGGGTCGCCCAGTGCGTGGGTATAGCGATCTTCGCGCTGGCCCGACTGGCGCGGAATAAGCAGCGCCAAATCACGGGCAATCAGCCGTTCGAGCTGATGCTGGACTTGGTCTGTGTCTTCAAAATCATGCATGCGGTTGCTGCGAGTGAGCAGTTCGTTGAGGGTTTGCGGGCCGCGCAGAAACAGCAGGCCCAGCAGAACGACTTGGGCCGGAACCAGTTCCAGTGCCTTGTCGACTTTGTGCTCCCAACGATCGGCGCGACTGCCCATGACCAAACGGGTAAAGCCCTGGCCTTCAAGCGCACGCAAACTCTGGCCCACCTGGCCTTGGGTCAGGTTCATCACCGGCTCGCGACTAGTCTTCTGGTTGCAGGCCAGCACCAGCGCATTGAGGGTCAGGGGGTAGGTTTCCGGGTTGGTGGCCTGCTTCTCGATCAAGGAACCGAGGATGCGGATTTCAGTGCTGTTAAGCCGAGCTCCGGTGTCGCTGTCGTGTTCAGTGCTCATCACGCTTTCCTTGTGCGTTTAAAAGGAGATCAGAGTGTTGCGATCACACTCAATTGTCATCCGCTCCTTATAGGTTCAACACTGACTAAAAGACAAGCCGCTTCTTGCGCGGCGTATGCCTATAATCGCCGCACATTCACTTCCCGCCCACAGACTGTCGAGACTTTCATGACTATCTCTCTGTACGCTGCTTCTGTTCCTGTGTTCAAACAAATGCTCAACGCCCTGAGCGGTGTGTTGAGCAAAGCTGAAGCCCACGCCGCAGCCAAGAACATTGACCCGAATGTGTTCCTGCAAGCACGCTTGGCTCCGGACATGTTCCCGCTGGTGCGTCAGGTGCAAATCGCGGTTGATTTCACCAAGGGTGTTTCGGGCCGTCTGGCTGAGATCGAGCTGCCTAAATACGATGACAGCGAAGTGACCTTTGCTGACCTGCAAGCTCTGATCAGCAAGGTGCTGGCGTTTGTTGACGGCATTACGCCTGCGCAAATCGATGGCAAGGAGGGGATCGAAATCATCACCCGTCAGGGCACGCCTAAAGAAAAACGCTTCACCGGCCAGGCTTACCTGCTGACTTACGGCCTGCCGCAGTTCTTCTTCCACGTGACCACCGCTTACGCGATTCTGCGCCACAACGGCGTTGAAATTGGCAAGCGTGACTACATGGGCGCGTTCTAAGCATTGCGCCAAGCCACGCGTGACAGACTCAGGAGCACCTGCGCGGGTGCTCCTGTTTTGTAAGGCCTAGGCCTGTTCTTCTTCGGCCAGGCACACAGCAGCGGTAAACAGCACGTCGGTTGACGAATTGAGTGCGGTTTCAGCGGAGTCCTGCAGGATGCCGATGATGAAACCGACCGCCACCACCTGCATGGCAATTTCGCTCGGGATACCAAACAGGCTGCACGCCAATGGAATCAACAGCAGCGAGCCCCCCGCAACACCCGAAGCGCCACAGGCGCACACGGCCGCCATCACGCTGAGCAGAATCGCGGTCGGCACATCCACATCAATCCCCAGCGTATGCACGGCTGCCAGCGTCAAGACGGTAATGGTGATGGCCGCACCCGCCATGTTGATGGTCGCGCCCAATGGAATCGACACCGAGTAGGTGTCTTCATGCAAACCCAGACGCTCACTCAGCGCCATGTTGACCGGAATGTTGGCCGCCGAGCTGCGGGTGAAGAACGCAGTGATCCCGCTTTCACGCAAGCACATGAACACCAGCGGGTACGGGTTACGGCGCAGCTTCCAGAACGCGATCAGCGGGTTGACCACCAGGGCCACAAACAGCATGCAGCCGATCAGCACGGTGAGCAGGTGCAGGTAGCCCAGCAGGGCGCCAAAACCGGAGGTGGCGAGGGTCGAACTGACTAGGCCGAAAATACCCAATGGCGCGAAGCGGATCACCACACGCACGATCAAGGTCACGCCGTTGGACAAGTCGTTGAGCACGGTGCGGGTGGTTTCGCCGGCATGGCGAACAGCAATGCCCAGGCCAATCGCCCAGGCCAGAACGCCGATGAAGTTGGCGTTCATCAGGGCGCTGACCGGGTTGTCCACCGCGCTCAGCAGCAGGCTTTGCAGCACGTCGCTGATGCCGCCGGGAGCGGACACGGTGATGTCTTCAGTGAGCAGGATCAGGCTGGACGGGAACAGCATGCTGGCGATCACGGCGACAACTGCCGCCGCAAACGTGCCGATCAAATACAGCACCAGGATTGGGCGGATGTGGGTGACCTGGCCTTGTTTGTGGTTGGCAATCGAGGCCATGACCAGCACAAACACCAAAATAGGCGCCACGGCTTTCAGGGCGCTGACGAACACCTTGCCGACAAAAGCCACCGAGAGCGCCGCCGCAGGTGCCAGCCAGGCCAGCAAAATACCGGCAATCAGACCGATGACAATTTGGGTCACCAGGCTGGTGCGTTTGAGCGTTTGCAGCAGGGTAGGTGGAGCATCAGTCATAAGGAGTGTCTCTAGTTGTTGTGGGTAGCGCATTCAACGACTCTGGCGTTGACTCAACCTTTAGCCGGCAGGCAATAACGGCCAGCAGCCGCGCTTAAACGTGATGAGTTAAGCAGAGTAGGGGTGGATTCAGTCATGCGTGCAGAGCACGCTTGTCTGACTAAGGTCAGAACGGGGGGCGGACTTTACCACACAGAAGTAGGAGCTTTCCTACGCAAGGGCGATCTGCCGCACCTTGGCGCGTAGGTCTACTGCGGCAACTCCCCATGCTGGCGAAGCATTCTGTTACCATTGCGCATCCCCCACTTTCTTTAAATCAGCGGGCCTTTCGGGCTTTCGCTGGCGTTGTCGTCTTTGGAGTTATTCATGCTGTTGCCCATCCTGCTGCTGTCTGCGGCCGGTTTCACCGTGCTCACCACCGAGTTCATTATTGTCGGGCTGTTGCCTGCGATCGCCCGTGACCTTGAAGTCAGCGTGTCGCAGGCCGGTTTGCTGGTCACGCTGTTCGCCTTCACCGTGGCGGCATTAGGGCCGTTTTTGACGGCCTACTTCGCCCGCTTTGAGCGCAAGCGCTTGTTTATCGGCATTTTGCTGATGTTTGCCTTCGCCAATACCGTGGCCGCGCTGGCGCCGAATATTTGGGTCATGGCGTTTGCGCGATTGCTGCCTGCGCTGGGCTTGCCGGTGTTTTGGGCGCTGGCCAGCGAAACCGCCGTCAATATTGTCGGCCCTGAATACGCGGGCCGTGCAATTGCGAAGATCGGCTTCGGGATTGTCTGTGCGACGGTGTTTGGTATCCCGGTCGGGACGTTGATCTCGGATGCCTGGGGCTGGCGCAGTGCGTTCGCAATTCTGGCCGTGATCGCCCTGGCCAAGGCTTTGCTGCTGTGGGTGTATTTGCCAGCAGTCAAAGGCGTCAAAGAGGGCGTCACCTTGCGTTCACAGTTTGGCCTGCTGCGCAGCCCGCTGATGATCGGGCATATCGTGCTGTCCGTGCTGGTGTTCAGCGGCATGTTCACGGCCTACACCTATTTGGCCGATATCCTGGAGCGCCTGGCCGGGTTTGACGGCACGCTGGTGGGGTGGTGCTTGATGGGCTTTGGCGCTGTTGGCCTGATTGGCAATTCGTTAGGCGGGCGCATGGTAGATCGCCATCCGCTGATTGCGTCGATGGTGTTTTGCGCGTTCATGATTGGCGGCATGGTGGCGCTGGTGCCGAGCATTCACTCCACGCTGGGGCTGGCGGCCGCGATGGGTGTTTGGGGGGTGACCCAGGCAGCGCTGTTTCTGGTCAGCCATGTGCGGCTGATGAAAGCCGCGCCGCAGGCACCGGCCTTTGCCGCATCGTTGAACATTGCCGGGGCTAACCTGGGGATCGGCCTTGGCGCGCTATTTGGCGGGCATGTGATTGATACCTACGGGCTGGGCAGCCTGGGCTTCGCCGGCGCCGGTTTTATTCTGGTATCGATCATCCTTGCATCGCTGCTGATGACGATGAAGCCGCGGGCGGCCTGCGCCTGATCAGCGGCTTTCAGTAAACAGCTCCCGTCGCGCGCCCTCGGTAATCGCCACTATGCCTGGGTGGAGGATCTTGCGCTCGACGGTAATGGCATAAAACGATTCGGTGACGGCCTCGGTCTGGCCGATCAGCTCAACGTCAAATTGGCGCATGACCTCGTCGGCGATCACGCTGGGGGCGATAAACACGCCGGTGCCTGATTGGCCAAACGCCTGCATCAGCGCGCTGTCATCGAATTCACCAACAATTCTTGGCTGTATTTTCAGCTCGGCCAGCCAGCGCAACAGGCGCGTGCGGATCACTGTTTCCGGCCCCGGGATCAGCAGGGGCGCGTCTTGCAGGCTCTGCGGGAAGTGTTCGGCATACGCTTGGGCGAGGCTTGCGGTGGCAAAAAAACTGATTCCACATTCGCCAAGCTTTTGGCTTAGGCCTTTAATGTCTAGATGGGATGGCATCGGACTGTCGGAAATGACCAAATCAAGCCGTTGAATCGCCAGGTCTGCCAGCAGCCGGTCGAGCTTGTCTTCGCGGCAGGTAATGCGAACGGGTTTGTCCAATTCCATGGTCGGGGCGATCAGCCGATACACAATCGACTTGGGCACCACATCGGCAACCCCGACCCGCAAGATCACCTGTTGCTCCTTGGGCGCCATGCGCAGCATGCTTTCCAGTTCGGCGCCCACCTGGAAGATCTGTTCGGCGTAGGGCAACACCTGGCGCCCGGTTTCGGTCAGCTCCAGTTGGCGCCCGACCCGGCGAAATAAAGGCAAGCCGTAGGTGTCTTCCAGCAGGCTGATTTGCCCGCTGATGGTTTGTGCGGTCAGGTTCAATTGCTCGCAGGCGCGCACGATGCTGCCGGTTTTGGCAACGACCCAAAAGTAATGGAGTTGGCGGTAATTGAGCATATGATTGGCAACACTTCGTAAAAACCGAAGTATAACGCTTAAAAATACGAATTTTCCTGAAGTGTCTGGCTCTCTAAAATCGCGCGTTATTCGCAGGCCACATTGCTGGCCGCAGGTTTAAAGAGGACACCTCACGATGAATATGCAAAAAGCAGGTTATGCCGCGCTGTTGGCGTCCACCTTATTGCTGCTGAGCGGTTGTGATCAGGCAGAAAAAGCCGCGCAGCAGATGCTCAGTAAAACTGCTGAGGCTGCCAAACAGGCCATTGATGACACCCACAAGGCCGCCGAGCAGGCGCTCAACGACGCCACCGGCGGGCGCTTGATTGAACAGCAGCCACCGGCTGAAGAAAATAAAGAAACATCGCACACCATTTAAGTTGTCTTACAGAAGGGTCAGAACACACCTATGGAATACCTTTTAGAACTGGCGGTCAGCCCTACGGCCTGGATTGCACTGGCCACGCTGATCGTGATGGAAGTGGTTCTCGGGATCGACAACCTGATCTTTATCTCGATCTTGACCAACAAGCTGCCCGAGCAATTTCGTACCAAGGCCCGCCGTATCGGTATCGGCCTGGCGCTGATTCTGCGCCTGGGCTTGCTCAGCACCATCGCTTACATCGTGCAGTTGACCACGCCGGTATTCGAAGTCTTGGGGCAGGCGTTCTCCTGGAAGGACATGATTCTGATCGCCGGCGGCCTGTTCCTGGTCTGGAAAGCCACCAGTGAAATTCACCACAACATGAGTCCTGACGCCGAGGACAAGGCCGAGAGCGTATCGTCCAAAGTGGCTGTAGGCTTTGCCGCCGCGATCGGTCAGATCCTGATGCTGGACCTGGTGTTCTCCATAGACAGTATCGTGACGGCGGTCGGTATGACCGAGCACTTGCCGATCATGGTGATTGCAGTTGTGGTGGCGGTGATGGTGATGTTGCTGGCTTCGGAGCCTCTGGCCAAGTTCATCAACGAAAACCCGACCGTGGTGATGCTGGCGCTGGCGTTCCTGATCATGATCGGCATGACCCTGATCGCAGAAGGTTTTGGTGCTCATGTACCAAAAGGCTACGTGTATGCGGCGATGGCGTTCTCCGCCACCGTAGAAACCCTGAACATTCTCGCGCGTCGGGCCCGGGAAAAACGTCAGGCTGGCGTGACCCAGTAAGCGCAGGCTGTCACTCAAAAACCGTCCATCCTTGTCAGGGTGGACGGTTTTTTTGCATTTAGTGCGCGTTGGCGGTGGTAGCGGCCGGTTGGGCGGATTTTTGCTTGGGTTCTGGCTGGGGCTGCGGATGATGATGACGGCTGATGCGCATCAGGCCCCAGAGCATGGCGGCGGCAACGGCCAGCCACCCGGTGATCAGCAAGATAATGGTCAATGTCGGGCTCATAAGTGCCTCCTTTGCCCACGACGGGCATAAACACACTTCAGATGACAGTCTAGCTTGAGCGGTGTTTCAGTCTATTGACCAAAGGTCGTGCTGCACCAACTGATTGGCTCTATGTAGGAACTTTCACTGTGCTTTAAGGCTATACCAGACCCTGTTGGCGCCCTATGATCGTCGACCATGGCAGACCTTGCGGTCTGGCGTTCATTCAAAGCGAGGGCGTATGCAGGGACTGAGTGGATTGAAAGGGCTGCGTCTGTGGCTGCTGGCCGCATTGGCCGTGACTGTTGTGGGGTGTGCCAGTGTTGACCAGGCGCAAATGCGTCATCTGCCAGAGCGGGTTGAGCTTAACGGCGTGCCTTTTTTTCGCGGTAACGCCCATCAAAGCGGCCCGCAAGTGTTGGCCAGTATGCTGGGTGAGCAGCGCATCAGAATCACTCCGGGCCTTTTGACCAAGCCACTCAAACTGCCAGAGGCCGAAGCTTCGTTGCAAAGCAATATGGAGCAACTGGCCGGGCAATACGGGCTGATGGTGTACCGGCTGGATCCTGCGCTCACAGCGCTGTTGACCCAGGTTGCCGCAGGCCACCCGGTGATGGTGCGCTTTATGGAGGGGCGAGTCTGGAGCGAACCGCGTTATGCAGTGCTGGCGGGCTATGACCGCAACAAGCAAACCGTATTGTTGCGTGCGGGCATGGATCGGCGCCGGGTCATGGACTTCAGCAAGTTTGAATCCAGCTGGAAGGATGCTGGCAGCTGGGCCGTGCTGATTTTGGCCCCGGACCAACTGCCGGTGAGTGTCGACAAAGAACGCTGGTTAAAGGCGGCTAACGACCTGTCCCGCTTGGGCCAGGAGCAAGCCGCGAGCAAAGCCATCAAAGCCCTGCAATAACAAACACCCACTGTAGGAGCGAGCTTGTCTCGCGATCTTTTAAAAGATCAAAAGATCGCGAGACAAGCTCGCTCCTACAGGG